>JBOGIC010000440.1:0-3610 GCA_050744985.1 Acidimicrobiales bacterium | reverse complement strand
GGCGTCGAGCAGCGCGGCGGTCAGGTTGATGAGCCGTTCGAGCCGGTTCACGCGGCAACGGTAGCTGTGACGGCGTTCGGGCCACGCAGGCTGTGACGGCGTTCGGGCCACGCAGGCCGGGACGGCGGCTCAATCGGCCGTCGGTCGGTGCCGATACCTGATGGGAGCGCCGTGCGGCGGCCGCGGGAGGAGACCGTGATGCGGAACGTGACGCGAGCCATGGTGGGGGTTGTCCTGCTGGCGTCGGGCTGCCTTACCCCGGATCCACCGATAGGCACGGGTAGCGACCGCTGACCATTCGCGGAAAATGCCCTCTGACCTGGGACAATGGTGGTTGCTGACACCAACCAGGACCCAGAGTCGGAGGGCACCTTCTCGATGCAATCATCCCACAGCCTCGACCGCCTGGGCGTGACCTTCGACGACCCCCATGCCGTGGCCGACGCCGGGCTGATCCTGCCCGCCACGCTCGCCCAGCACCTGGGCCTGCGGGACCTGTTCGACGACCACGTCGACCTGGGCGACGCCGCCGGGCACGCCAACGTCGGGCACAAGGCGATGACGCTGGTCCACTCGGCGCTGGCCGGCGGAGACTCCATCGACGACGCCGACACGCTGCGGGCGGGTTCCACCCAGGTCGTCCTCGGCCACGCGGTGCTGGCCCCCTCGACGCTGGGCACGTTCCTTCGCAGCTTCTCGTGGGGCCACGCCCGCCAGCTCGACAAGGTGGCGGGCGAGCTGCTGGGCCGAGCCTGGGCGGCGGGGGCCGGACCCGGCGCCGCCCCCGTGACCATCGACGTCGACAGCTCCATCCACGAGACCTACGGCCTGGCCAAGCAGGGCGGGGCCAAGTTCACCTACACCAAGGTCCGGGGCTACCACCCGCTGTTCGCAACGGTGGCGGGCACCGGCGACGTCGTGCACTGCCGGCTGCGGGGGGGCAACGCCAACAGCGGCCGGGGGGCGGCCGGCTTCCTCACCGAGGCGTTCAACCGCGTCCGGGCCGCCGGCGCCACCGGCCCCCTCACGCTGCGGGCCGACTCCGGCTTCTACTCGGGGGCGGTGGCCTCGGCGTGCCGCAAGGCCGGCGTGCGCTTCTCCATCACGGTCAAGCTCAACACGGCGATCCACAAGGCGATCGCCACGATCCCCGACGAGGACTGGAAGCCCATCCCCTACTTCCTCGACGGCGGGGCCGAGGTGGCCGAGACCACCTACCGTCCCTTCGGGAAGCGCCAGCCGATCGTCCGTCTCGTCGTCCGGCGGGTCAGGCCCATCCCGGGCTCGCAGCTGGCGCTGCTCGTGGACTGGTCCCACCACGCCTTCGTGACCGACCGGGAGGGCGAGACGATCGCCCTCGAGGCCGACCACCGCCGCCACGCCGAGGTGGAGAACACGGTACGCGACCTCAAGTACGGGGTCGGGCTGAACCACCTCCCGTCGGGGCGCTTCGGGGCCAACGCCGCCTGGCTGGGGCTCAACGTGATGGCCCACAACCTCGCCCGCTGGACCAGCCGCACCGGCCTGGGCGAGACCCTCATCGCCACCGACACCCTGCGGCGGCGCTACCTGCGCGTGCCCGGCCGGCTCACCTCCTCGGCCCGGCGCCTGACCCTGCACCTGCCCGAGCGGTGGCCGTGGGCGGAGCGCTTCGACGAGGCGTTGGCGAACCTGCGGGCCGTGACGCTCGTCACCTGAGCGACGGGAACAGGGCGGCGGCCGACCCGGCCGAACCGTCGCAGCGCCCCCACCGAAAGAGACCTTCAGGGACCTCTGGTCCGCTGCGGCCTCTCAGCGGGCCGTGGCGTCGTTCGACTCCTCGTCCGCTGTCTTCACCCATCCGAACCGGCTTCAGGCCCTTCTCGTCGGTCGCCCATTACCGATCGGTGGATTCGGGGTAAGGCTGTGAGAGCTCGCGGGAGCAGTACCGATGTTCCCTATCGATCGACAGCGAAGTAGTCGTAGAAGGCGGTGATTTCGCTGGTGGCGGCGAGCACGTCGAGGGGAAATGCTTGGTCGAGCTCTGATCGTGTGCTCGCCGTCTCGACGGCTTCGAGGAACGCGGCGGCGATACCCGGCTTGACGACGCCGTGGCGGTCGATGAACTGCGCCCAGAGCGCAGCGAATTGATGTGGGTATCCGACCGACGTCAAAGTGGACACGAACGAAGGCGGGAACAGCCGCCGGTACGCCGTCAGGTGATACAACCACGACGTGCCGCGCACGGCGCAAGCGTCCGGATGATTGCGTACCACGGTCTGGAAGATCTCCTTCAGCTCACGACGCCGGTCATCGACTGTCGAGAGTCGAAGCGCTGTCCCGTGGCGATCGTTGCTGAAGTGGAGTCGGACAAGCCTGTCCTCGGGCCAGTACTTGAAGCCGAAGCAGGTGGCGTCAGTGTCCTCCTTTCCATCGCCGGCGAGATACGCCTTGTAGACGTAATCAACCGGGTCCATGCCGTCGTCGACCGCTTCGAGGAACGCAACCCAGTCATGGTGGCCCGGGTCGAAGTCGTTGCGCTCCGGCGATACACCGGCATCGTTATCTCTCGCCAACGCATAGAACGCTGTGTTCAGCCGGCACGCTTCGCCGAAGCTGATCCCTTCGATCTCGACCACCCGAGCGGCGAATCTCGCTTGGAGCGCGAAGTACGAGCGGCCGAGAAGCACGACGACAATCGTAGGGCAGCCCCCGCGTCCCGTCGTTGGAACTGGGCACGGAACGACGGCTGAGTGCGCCGATCGGCCGCGCCAGATTGTCGCCGGCCGGTCGCAGGGCGCCGAGGTTCGTACACTGGTGGCGTGTCCGTCGTCGAGCAGCCCGAGGAGCCGCATCTCCGCCTGTACGCGGTGGATGACGAGCGGCTGTGGGAGTCGCGGCCACGGCTTCATGCCGAGGAGTTCGCCCTCGACGACGTCAGTGACGACGAGTGGGAGGCCTTCTACTCGGCACTGTCTGACGCGTGATCGAGCGACGACGTCTGACGCACGTCGTCATCGACACTGACGTAGCAAGCTGGCTGCTGGATCCTCGGCCATCACCGCACGCGGAGGAAGCCCGCCGTGTCGTCGGAGACCGGTCCCGTGTCGTGTCGTTCGTGACGGTCACGGAGTTGCGGTACGGGGCGTTGCGCGCAGGTTGGGGCGAGCTGCGCCGGCGACAGCTTGAGCGGTCCCTTGCCGATCTCGACGTGATCCAGACGACCGAGCTGCTAATCACCCGGTGTGCGTTGCTGCGGGCCGAGCAGAGCCGCATCGGGCACGCGCTCGCTCAGAAGATCCATGAGGCTGATCGATGGGTCGCGGCAACGGCCGTGGTGTTGAATCTGGAGTTGGTGGTTGGGGATGGCATCTTCGAGAACGTCGCCGGTCTCGACGTCCATCGCATCCGCCGCTGAAGGACATCGGACCCGACTTTGGCGCTATCGGGCGGCGCCGGCGAGGAAGGCGGCCACGATGTAGGTGGCGTGCCGGTCGAGTGACACGCGGGCGCGGTCGTAGCGCATCGTCGTGCGCGGATCGGCGTGGCTTGCTGCTTCCTGCACATCGCGCAACGGCACACCTGCGTCGAGCGCGGCGGTGATGAACGCGTGGCGCAGCGTGTGCGGACC
>JBOGIC010000439.1:0-9298 GCA_050744985.1 Acidimicrobiales bacterium | reverse complement strand
CCGTAGCCCCGAAGTTGTCCTGCGTCTGGGTCAGCTCGTCGGCGAGCCGGGTGTCGGCCCACCCGATCGCCGCGTACTCGTCCGTCGACGCCACGCCCGGTGGTTGGCGCAGGTCGGAGTTGAAGCTGACCCCGTAGTTGAAGTCGAGCGGCCGGTCGCTCACGAGGATGTTCGGCGCCCAGGTCAGCCCGCCGTCGGTCGAGTAGGTGTAGCGGACGTTGAAGCGGAAGTCGCTGCGGTTGAGGTCGTCCTGCCAGACGACGTCGATGCGGCCGTTCGGGGCTACGCCGATCTGCGGGTAGAAGGCGGTCGTCTTCGCCCCGTCCGGCTGGTCGATGGCCACCGGCTCGCTCCACGTGATCCCGTCATCGGTCGAGCGCTGGACGAGGATCTGGGCCGGGCCGGAGCTCGACGAGGTGGCCGGCGTCCCCTGGTAGGCGACGACGTAGGTGCCGTTCGGCCCGCCCTTGGGTGTCCACCCCATCCCGGTCTGGCTCCCCGAACCGCTGAAGATCGGCGGGCCGAGCTGAGCGACCGTCCAGGTCTTGCCCTGGTCGGTGGATCGGCCGATCAGCTGGGGCATCGGATAGGTGAAGCTGGCGGCGAAGTTGCTCGTCTGGCCCGCGGGAAGGCTGCCGTTGGGGATCTGGGCCCCGCTGACGGCGAGCACCGTGCCCTCGCGGGCGAACACCAACGGCGACCCGAAGAAGCCTTCGAACAGCAACGGGTAGGACTGCCCGCCGATGGTGGTCGTGACCTTCGAGAAGGTGTTGAGGTCGACCGCCGGCGAGAAGGTCTTCCCGGCGTCCGTCGACGTCGCCACCACGACGGGGCCGTTGGTCAGCGGCGAGCCCGGGGGTGCTAGGACGAAGTGCTGGTTGTAGCCGGCGTACACCACGTCGGTCGAGCCCGAGGTGTCGACGGCGAGGGAGGTGCCGTAGGTCGCCGCCGCCGGTTCGGGCTTGCCCCGGTTGTCCTCGATGAGCGTGCTGGTCCACGTCTCGCCGAGGTTGGTGGACTTGGCCAGCATCTGGCTGACGTGGCCGCCGGTCGGCCGGAATCCGCCTTCCCCGTCGCCGAACGCCTCGGCCGAGTAGTACAGCGTGCCGTTGCTGCCCCAGGCCATCGAGGCCGCCGCCAGGCCGGCGCTGTTGTCCATGCAGTACGGGTAGGAGGCGGGGCTGGGCAACGACTTGGAGAACCTCCACGTCAGGCCGGCGTCCCGGGAGACCACGAGCTGGCAGATCCGTGTGCGGAGGTCGGCCGTCGCCGCCACGATCGTCCGCGGGTCGTCGGGGTCGGCGAGCATGAACGTCGGCCCGCCGAACGCCCGCACGGGCTGGCTCTGCTCCTTCGTCATGTGGAACGCCGCCGTCACCCGTTCGGGGGTGACCGACTGAGGGCCGAACTTCGCCAGCGGGAAGCTCGGCTGGGTCTGCGCGCCGACCGGCCCCGGCGCGGCCGCGAGCAGCGCGGCCACCGACCCCATCACCACGACGCCGCTCAGCTCGCGCAGCTTCATGAGGCACCCCCGGCGGGGGTCGAGGCCGGCGCCGCTGTCCCGGCCCCGGGGCCGCCACGGGAGCTCATCACGCTCCACAGCCCGGCCAGTGCGAGCCCCACGACCGCGACGACCAGGCCGATGAGGACGAGGACGGCGAGGCTGGGCCCCGACTCGGATTCGAGCCCGACCGGTCGAGCCTCCGATGTCGGCGCTGGGGGCGGCGCGACGCCGACATAGAACGCCGACCGCGCCGGCTGGCCGGAATTCATGTCGTGATGGTCCTGCGTGGCGACGAGGAAGTGCTCGCCGTTCGCGATGTTCGCCGGGAGCGTGACCGGGATGGTGAACTTGCTGTTCATGGTCGAGTCCGGCGTGGCGGTGGCCAGCACCGGCCCGGTCGGCGAGTCGAGGTGGATGTTCACCGGCACCATGGCGGCGAACTCCCGCCCGGTGACGTTGAACGTGCCGCCCGGCTGCACGGAGCGGGCGTCGTTCGTGAGCGAGACGACGGCCACACACGCCCACGCCAGGCCAACGGGCAACAGCACTGCCATGGACGCCACCACCGTCAAGGCGAGACGTCGAGGTGACCAGGTCATCGCGCTCCTCCTCTACAGTCCTGCGCAAGATAGCCGCCGGTGGGCGTCGGGTCGCCGATGTGTGTGCCGGACCCGGCGCGGGAAAGCTCGCCTCGTGACCACTGTGGGTTTCCACGCGTCCCACGAGCAATTGGCACCGAGCCCGCTGCTGCGGGCCGTGCAGGCGGCCGAGGACGCCGGGTTCGACGCGGCCATGTGCTCCGACCACCTGGCGCCGTGGAGCGAGCGGCAGGGTCACTCGGGCCACGCCTGGTCGTGGCTGGGCGCGGCACTGCAGGCGACCCGGCTCCCGTTCGGCGTCGTCACCGCGCCGGGGCAGCGATACCACCCGGTCGTCACCGCCCAGGCGATGGCGACGCTCGGAGAGATGTTCCCCGGGCGGTTCTGGGCCGCGCTCGGCTCGGGCGAGGCGGTCAACGAGCACGTCACCGGCGACCGCTGGCCCGACAAGCCCACCCGCGACGCCCGGCTGCTCGAGTGCGTCGAGGTCATGCGGGCGTTGCTGCGCGGCGAGGAGGTCACGCACCACGGCCTCGTCGAGGTCGACCGGGCGCGCCTGTGGGGCGTGCCCGGACCGGCGCCCGGCGCCGTCCCGCCCCTGATCGGCGCGGCCGTCAGCCCCGAGACGGCTCGCCGGGTGGGCGGGTGGGCGGACGGGCTCATCACGATCCACCAACCCGTCGACCAACTGCGCCGGGTCTTCGACGCCTTCCGGGAGGGAGGCGGCGGCGGCAAGCCGGTGTACGTGCAGGTGCACCTGTCGTGGGAGGAGACCGAGGAGGCCGCGCTGGCGACCGCTTACGACCAGTGGCGCACCAACGTCTTCGACTCCTCGCTGGCGTGGAACCTCGAGTTGCCCGAGCAGTTCGACGCGGCGGCCAGGTTCGTGGCGCCCGACGACGTCCGTAGCGCCGTGCTCGTCTCCTCCGACCTGGGCCAGCACACCGGCTGGCTGCAGGAGTGCGCGGAACTCGGCATCGACGGCCTCTACCTTCACCACGTCGGGCAGAGCCAGCGCGCGTTCATCGAGGCCTTTGGCGCCAAGGTCCTCCCCGAACTGTGAACACCGCGAGCACCAGCGACCTGTGGTGGAAGAACGCCGTCGTCTACTGCCTCGACGTCGAGACGTTCCTCGACTGGGACGGGGACGGTCGGGGCGACCTGGCCGGGGTCACCGAGCGGGTCGACTACCTCGCCGGCATCGGCGTCAGCTGCATCTGGCTGATGCCCTTCCAGCCGTCGCCCAATCGGGACGACGGCTACGACATCACCGACTACTACACCGTGGACGACAAGCTGGGGTCCCTCGGCGACTTCGTGGCCTTCGTCCGCACCGCCCGTGACCGCGGCATGCGGGTCATCGTCGACCTGGTCGTCAACCACACGTCCGACAAGCACCCGTGGTTCCGCGCCGCCCGGTCGAGCCGCACCAATCCGTTCCGCGACTACTACGTGTGGTCGGACGAACCGCCGGCCGACTCGAGCGGCGCCGTGGTGTTCCCCGACGCCGAGGACAGCATCTGGGCCCACGACGAGCGCTCGGGCCAGTGGTACCTCCACCACTTCTACTCGCACCAGCCCGACCTCAACATCGCCAACCCGAGGGTGCGCGACGAGATCGCCAAGATCGTCGGGTTCTGGCTGGAGGTGGGGGTCGACGGCTTCCGTGTCGACGCCGTGCCGTTCATAATCGAGACCGACGGCGCCACCGACCTCGACCCGCACGAGATCCTGCGCGACCTGCGTTCGTTCATCTCGCGCCGGCGCGGTGATGCCATGTTGCTGGGCGAGGTCAACCTCCCGCCCAAGGACCTGCGCACCTTCTTCGGCGGGGCCAACGGCGACGAGCTGCACATGTGCTTCGACTTCATCCTCATGCAGTCGATGTACCTCGCCCTGGCTCGCCAGGACGCCCGGCCCATCCGCCGGGCGCTCCAACGGCGCCCGGCGATTCCCGCCGAGTCGCAGTGGGCCGTGTTCGTCCGCAACCACGACGAGCTCACCCTCGACAAGCTGAGCGACAAGGAGCGCCAGGAGGTGTTCGACGCGTTCGGCCCGGAGCCCTCCATGCAGCTGTTCGACCGCGGCTTACGCCGCCGGCTCCCACCGATGCTCGACGCCGACCCGGCGCGCATCCGGCTCGTGTACAGCCTGCTGTTCTCGCTGCCGGGCACGCCCGTGCTGTTCTACGGCGAAGAGATCGGCATGGGCGAGAACCTGGACGTCCCCGGACGCATGTCGGTGCGTACGCCGATGCAGTGGACCGACGAGCGCAACGCCGGCTTCTCGCCCGCTCCGCCGTCGCGACTTCCCCGCCCCGTGACCGAGGGCCGCTTCGGGCCGCTGGCTGTCAACGTCGCCGACCAGCGCCGTCATCCCGGGTCGTTGCTCAACTGGTTCGAGCGGGTTATCCGGCGCCGGCGGGAGACGCCCGAGTTCGGGTGGGGGACGGCCACACTGCTCGATGCCGGCGGCGACAACGCCGTCCTGGCGCACCGCTGCGATTGGGACGCCAGCTCGGTCGTGGCCGTGCACAACCTCAGCTCCGAGCCGCGCCATGCCCGGATCGACCTCGGCGACACCGAGAACGTCGACCGGGTCGTCGACCTGCTCGACGGCGCCGCGCCCCAGCCCCTCGCGCGGTCGGTGCTGGAGACGAAACTCGACGGGTACGGGTACCAGTGGCTGCGCCTGCAGCGCCACGGCAGCCGGACGGTCCCCTGAGCGATCCCCCGCGTCCGTGGTGGCGCGACGCCGTCATCTACCAGGTCTACGTCCGCAGCTTCGCCGACTCCGACGGCGACGGCATGGGCGACCTCCCCGGTGTGCGGTCGCGGCTGGGCTACGTCCGTGACCTTGGGGCCGACGCCATCTGGCTCAATCCCTTCTATCCGTCGCCGCAGGCCGACGCCGGCTACGACGTGTCCGACTACCGCGGCGTCGATGCTCGGTTCGGCACGCTGGCCGACTTCGACGCCCTCGTGCGCGACGCCCACGCCGTCGGCCTCCGGGTCATCGTCGACCTGGTGCCGAACCACACCTCGGACCAGCACCCGTGGTTCAAGGCGGCCGTCGCCGCCGGGCCGGGGAGCCGGGAACGCGACCGCTACATCTTCCGTCCCGGCGAGCGGCCGCCCAACGACTGGCAGAGCGTGTTCGGCGGACCGGCGTGGGCACAGGTGCCGGACGGCGAGTGGTACCTGCACCTGTTCGCCGTCGAGCAGCCCGACCTCAACTGGGCCGACGCCGATGTGCAGGCCGAGTTCGACTCGATCCTGCGCTTCTGGCTCGACCGGGGCGTGGACGGTTTCCGCATCGACGTGGCGCACGGCATGGCCAAGCAGGCGGGGATGCCGGACATCGCCGGGGCCTACGAGGGCGCCGGACCCGCTCGCGAGGGCCACCCGCACTGGGACCAGGACGACGTGCACGACGTGTACCGGCGGTGGCGCCGGATCGCCGACTCGTACGAGCAAGAGGTGACCTTCGTCGGCGAGGTCTGGGTGCAGAGCCCGGCCCGGCTGGCCCGCTACCTGCGCCCCGACGAGTTGCACACGGCGTTCAACTTCAACTTCCTGCTCGCGCCCTGGGACGCCAGGATGCTGCGGGCGGTCATCGACGAGAGCATCGACGCGCTGTCCGCGGTCGGGGCGCCGCCCACGTGGGTGTTGTCGAACCACGACGTCGTCCGCCACCTCACCCGCTACGGGGGCGCCGACCGGGCGCGGGCGGCGGCCCTGCTGATGCTGGCGCTGCCGGGCGGGGCCTACGTTTACCAGGGCGAGGAACTGGGCCTGCCCCAGGTGACCGACCTGCCCGAGGAGGTCCTGCAGGACCCGGGGGCGCGGCGACACGACGGGGCCGAGGCGGCCCGGAGCCGCGACGGCGCACGCGTGCCGTTGCCGTGGTCGGGGGATGCGCCGCCGTTCGGCTTCGGCCCGGCGGCCCGTACCTGGCTTCCCCAGCCGCCGGAGTGGTCGGCGCTCACCGTCGCCCGGCAGGAGCAGGACCCCGACTCGTTCCTCACGCTGTACCGCGAGGCGCTGCGACGGCGGCGGGCCCTGGCGCTGGGAGATACGCCCCTCGAGTGGATCGAGTCGGCGGACGGCGTGCTCGCGTTCCGCCGCGGCCGCGGCTTCGCGTGCGTGGTCAACCTGGTCGACGACCCTCGCCCGTCGCCGGTGCGCGGGGACGTGCTGCTGGCGAGCGGGCCGGTCGAGCCGGTCGGTGTGGTGCCGGCCCAGACCGCGGTGTGGCTCGCTCAGGCGGCCCGGTAGAAGTAGTAGTCGGCGGTGTAGAAGACCGCAGTGAGCGCGCCGATGTGGCCGGCGTCGCAGCCGGTGGCCGGGGCCAGCCCGCCGGTCGTGTTGATCCGCTGGATGAAGGTCGTGTTGGTGAAGGTGCCGCCGGGCGGGCCCGACGTCGACGTCGCCTGGAGCAGCAGCCACGGAATGGCGTTGCCCCCCGGCGCCGCCGCGCTGCCGATCCTCGTGGCGACGACCGTGCTGGTGTCCGCAGCCGTCCACGACGGCCCGGCGTAGTGGGTGGCGACGGCCTGGTTCGCGTCGTTGTAGAGCGTGGCGAACGGGTAGGCGAGCACCCACCCGGTGCTCCCGTTCGTTCCCTGGCACCGGTAGACCTGGTAGCCCTTGGCGTGCCCGACGAGGTACAGCACGTTCCCCGGCGGCACGGCGATGCTGGCCGGGACGACCGGCGGCGTGAGCGCCGCTCCGACCGGGGCCGCGATCACCAGAAGGGCCATGACCGCCAACGCGGTCGCTGTAGAGAACATCCGAGTCCGCATGACGGATGAGGCTAGGTCATTCGGCTCATTTCCGGCTCGGGCCATTGATTGCGGCAGCGGCCTCGGTACTTTCGAAACCAATAGCGGGCAGCGCAGCAGGGGGAACCACACATGGTCGTTCAACTTCGTCGCATCACGCCGGTCCTCGCCCTCCTGCTTGCGCTCGCCGCCTGCGGCAGCGACACGAACGGCACCACGTCGGGAACTCGCGATGCGCCGGTCACGCCTCCAACCATGGGTACGTCGTTCTGCCAGGCGGCGCAGAAGGCCATAGGCGATGCGGAGGCGGCGATCAAGACGCTCACGTCGGCGCAGAACAACCCGGCGGAGATGCGCCAGAGCCAGCAACAGATCACCGTTGCGACCAACCTGATGATCCAGGCGCTGCAGTCGCCGCCCGCCGCGATCGCCGGTGACGCTCCGGTTGCGATAGGTAACCTGCAGCAGATCGTCGCCGCGACCAACAACAACAGCACCAACGTGGTCGTGCCGACGCCGGCCCAGGCGACCGCCAACCAGAACATCAACAACTACCTGCAGACCAGCTGCGGCATCCGCAGCACCAATCTGTTCGCCAGCAACTGATCGGAGGTCTCGGCCGATGCAGCGCTTCTTCGACGACGCCGGATTCAACTTCATGACCCTCCTGGCGCTCGGGTCGTCGTACCGCGGCCTCGCTGACATCGGCGAGGTGCTGGCCACGATCGAGCGCATCCCGAACGGCGACCGCGAGACCTGGATCCACGAGTGGACGGCGACCGCCGATCGGTTGCGGTGGGCGGCGGAGCAGAGCGAGAAGGGCGGGCATCGCGCCAGTGCCCGGGCGGCGTTCCTGCGCGCCTCGCAGTACTACGACGTCGCGTCGGTGATGGCGCCCGGGACCAAGGACCCCGACCGGTTCCACACGCTGTGGGAGCAGCACCGCCAGTGCTGGGACGTGAGCCTGCCCTACTGGGACCCGGCGCCCGAGAAGCTCGCCATCCCCTTCGAAGGCACCACGCTCGAGGCGTACTGGTTCTCGGCGCGCCGGCCGGGAGCGGACCGCCGGCCCACCGTCATCCTCAACAACGGCAGCGACGGTCCGGTCATCGCCATGTGGACCCTGGGGGGAGCAGCGGCGACCGAGCGCGGGTGGAACGCGATCGCCTTCGACGGCCCGGGCCAGGGTGCCTCGCTGCACCGCCAGTCGATGTACTTCCGTCACGATTGGGAGACCGTTGTCGGACCGGTCGTCGACTACCTGTTGACCCGCGACGACGTGGACGCCGGCGCGATCGTCCTGCACGGCGTCAGCCAGGCCGGGTACTGGGCACCCCGGGCGGCCGCCTTCGAACCTCGGCTGGCCGCCGTCGTCGCCGACCCGGGCGTCGTCGACGTGGTCTCCTCGTGGCTCATGCACTTCCCGCCGGGAACGCGGGAAATGCTGGCGGATGAGGCCAACAAAGACGAGTTCGACGCCATGGTGCTGTCCGGCCCGCCGGAGGTGTTGGGTGACCTCCACTGGCGCATGGCCCCGTATGGCACGTCGTCGCCGTTCGACGCGCTCCGCATGGCGATGGCCATGCACCTCGACGACGAGACCATCGCAATGATCCGGTGCCCCACGCTCGTGACCGATCCCGACGACGAGCAGTTCTGGCCCGGCCAGTCGCAGGCCATGTTCGACACGCTCACGTGCGAGAAGGAGCTCGTCCGGTTCCGGGCCGACGAGGGCGCGAACTGGCACTGCGAGCCCGTCGCCCAGGCGCTGCGGGACGAGCGCATCTTCGACTGGCTGGAAGGCATGATCGGGGCCTGAACACCCGGGCGGGGTCGCAGTAACCTCGCCGGGATGGCGACCGCCGAGGAGTTCGGGCGTGTGACCACCGCGCTGGCGCAGCACGCGCCCACCGCCGACATCGGCCGGATCACGCTGGTGTGGCGCGACGGCGGGCATTGCGACGTGACCGTCGAAACGCGCACGGTGGGACGGGTGATCGGCAGGGGCGGGGCCACGGCCGACGCCGCCCGGGCGACGCTGGCCGAGCGGTTCGACGACGAGCAGCTGCGGCTGCTGATCGTCGAGATGCGCCCGGAGTGAGGGCTCCGTCCGGCGGCGTCGCGGAGCGTCGGGTAACCGCCTAGCTCATCCGTCGAGGCGGGCGAGCACGCGCAGCATCAGGTCCTTCAGGAGTGTCACATCCGTCGCGTGGGCGGCGCTGGTGTGCACGAAGGAGACGACGTACCTCCCCTGGAACGCCGTGACGTGAAGCTCGTTGTTGCCGTCGGGGTCCTTGTTCACCTTGCATCGTCCGATCTCGCCCACCCCGGCCAGAGGCTTCTCCTCGTTCCAGTTGCGGCTCCGGGCCAGGTCGACGGCGTCCTGATCGCGGCAGACCGTGAGGTTCGCGA
>JBOGIC010000438.1:0-11728 GCA_050744985.1 Acidimicrobiales bacterium | reverse complement strand
AGCCACGCCGCCGCCCGCTTCGTCGAGTGCCCCGTTCCCGGCGCGCGACGAGCTCACGCTGGCATGGGGCGACCAGGTGCTCGGCCGGCTCGGCCAGCGGGCGCGCGCTCGGTTCCGCGCCGGGCGGTTCTCCGGCGTCGAGGGCGACATCGCGTTGTTCGCCCTGCCCGATCTGTTCCACCGGGACCGCTGCGTGGAGGTACAGCAGGAGGTCGAGCAGGCACTGAGCGCGCACTTCGGCCGCCCGATCCGGCTCCGTCTCACGATCGACGGCGAGGCCGCTCCCGCGGCTCCGCAGGACGCGCCCGCGCCCGCCGCACCACCCCCGCCGGACGACGATCCGGTGGCCTGGGACGACCTCACCGACGCGCCGCCCGGAGCGGTAGCCTCGCCCCTGGATCACGTCATGCAGGCGTTCCAGGGTGCCGAGGTGGTGGAGGACTAGCGCGTGGCCGACAGCGGAGGGGGAACGCCTGACCTGGGGGCATTGCTGAAGCAGGCCCAGGCCATGCAGGAGCAGTTCATGGCGGCCCGGGAGGCGGCGGCCGAGGCCGAGGTCGAGGGACAGGCCGGGGGCGGCGTGGTCAAGGTACGCGTGACCGGCAGCATGGAGTTCCGCGATGTCACCATCGACCCGTCGGTGGTCGATCCCGACGACATCGAGATGCTGCAGGACCTGGTGCTCGCGGCCGTCCGCGACGCCGTGGCCCGGGCCACGGAGCTGTCCGACCAGGCGATGGGCCGCGTCGACCTCGGCCCCCTCGGCGGCGGCCTGCTCGGCGGCGGCTGAGGCTGAGGCGGTCGCGCGCCCCGGGTGTACGCCGGTCCTGTCCAGACCCTGATCGACGAGCTGGGGCGACTCCCGGGCATCGGGCCCAAGTCGGCCCAGCGCATCGCGTTCTACCTCCTCAAGCTTCCGACCGAGGACGCCGAACGCCTCACCCGCGCCATCGCCGAGGCGAAGGAGCGCGTGGGGTTCTGCGAACGGTGCTTCAACGTCTCGGAGGGGCCGGAGTGCGAGATCTGCCTCGACCCCCGCCGGGACGCGACGGTCGTCTGCGTCGTCGAGGAGCCGCGTGACGTCGTAGCCGTCGAGAAGACGCGCGAGTTCCAGGGCCGCTACCACGTGCTGCAAGGTGCGATAAGCCCCATCGAGGGGATCGGGCCCGAGCAGCTCAAGGTGCGCGAGCTGCTGGGACGCATCGAGCCGGAGGGGATCCAGGAGGTCATCCTCTGCACCAACCCGACGATCGAGGGCGAAGCCACGGCCATGTACCTGGCCCGCCTGCTGAAGCCCCTCGGCGTGCGCGCCACCCGCATCGCCAGCGGCCTTCCGGTCGGGGGCGACCTTGAGTACGCTGACGAGTTGACGCTCGGCCGGGCGCTCGAGGGCCGCCGCGACCTGGAGGCCTGAGCCCGGCTCATCACGGCGAAAAAGGAGTGCCCGTGCGAACGAGGCGACGTCTCGTAGGTCTGCTGCTGGGGCTGTCCGCTCTGACCGTCGTCGTCGTGCCGCTCACCGGCGCGTCGGCCCAGGTCGAGGACACGATCCACTGGGGCCAGAGCCCGTACTACCCGACGTGCCTCGAGGGGCCGTGCCGGGTGGTGCTGATCGCCGACAAGACCGGGGACGCCGGAGTGGCGGCCCAGGTGCACCGGTGGATCGACTGGATGAACTACGTACGCGTGAACTACGTGATCTCGTTCCCGGCCTTCGCCTACGTCGGCCCCCTTGACGACGGGTCTTGTGCGACCGCGCCCGGGTTCATCTCCCTGTGTCGCAGCAACACCATCGTCAACGCCGACTGCGACAACAACCCCAACGCGATCCGCTGCACCGTCTTCAACTACGGGCTCAGCGACAACCACATCACCTGGAGCCGGACGTCGATGCGCCCGATCGAAGTCGACGGGGCGGACACGTGGACCCTCGTCTGCGGCGCCCTCGGCCGGGCCATCGGATTGCCACAGACCAGCGACGCCAACTCGTGCATGAACGGCACGCTGACCATCGGCAGCGGCCAGGAGAAGTACTACACCAATGACGACTGGCTGTCGCTGATCTCGACGTACAACCACCCCGCGGGGTCGTAGGGACCTGTCACACCCCACGACATAGGCGCATCGTGCCGCTTCCCCCTGGCGTCTCAACGCGTTCCAGGAGGGAAGCCCGTGCGGCCTCACTGCAACAACGACGACCCGGATCGTTCCGCGCCGATCCTCGCGGGCCCGGCCCATGCCGCCGCCGCCATCCGTCTCTCCGCCCCGCCGGCCCACGGTCGGGCCATCGTCGCGTTGCTGTGCGACGCCTCGCACCGACTGCTCCTGGCCGTCGCCGTCGAGAACGCGCCGGCTTCGAGTGTTCCGCAGGTGGTCGACCTCGTGCTCGCCGTCGCCGCTTCGGGCGGCATCCGCGGGCTCGTCGTCGGCATCGTGCAGCCGCGGCTCGGGCCACTGCCGGTCCGCCAGGCCGAGGCCTTGCGGGGCCTGGCCGCCGGTTGCGCCGGCGCCAGCGTCGATCTGCTCGACGTGCTGCTCGTCGGGCCGAGGGGTTTCCGCTCGGTTCACTACCTTGCCGACGCTCCCCGGGGAGGTGAAGATGGCGATCAGTGAGCAGTCCCGCCACGAGCTGCACGGCCGCCTCGCCGACCTCATCGGCTCTGAGGCGGCGGCCACGCTGATGGAGCACCTGCCGCCGGTCGGCTGGGCCGACGTGGCGACCAAGAGCGACCTCGACGCCACGGCCGCACTCACCAAGCGGGACCTCGACGCCACGGCCGCAGCCACCAAGCGGGACCTCGACGCTACGGCCGCAGCCACCAAGCGGGACCTCGACGCTACGGCCGCGGCCACCAAGCGCGACATCGAGGCTCTGGCCGCGGCCACCAAGCGCGACATCCAGGCTCTGGCCGTAGCCACCAAGCGTGACACCGAGGCTCTGGCCGCAGCCACCAAGCGCGACACCGAGGCTCTGGCCGTGGCCACCAAGCGGGACACCGAGGCGCTCGGGGTTCGGCTCGGGCTCGACATCGCCGCCGTCAACAATCGGTTCGATGTGTTCGAGCAGCGCATCCGGGCTGACATGTACGAGGCGATCAACCACGCGATCACGTCACAGACCCGCACCGTGCTGTTCGCGGTGCTCGGCTCCAACCTGACGGCGATGGCCATCGGCGTGGCGGCGGCGAGCATCCGCTGACCGACCCGTTGGAGGAGCTGCGGGCGGCGCTCGCCGGTGGCGCGACCGGCAGTGCGCTCGCCAGTGAGCTCGCCGGTCTGCCGCTGCCCGACACGTTCCGGGCCGTCGTCGTCCGCCAGCCGGAGGAGGACCCGGCGGACGCGCTCCGGGTCGAGGACGTGCCGGTGCCGCCGATCGCGCCCGACGAGGTGCTGCTCGCCGTCATGGCCTCCGGGCTCAACTACACGACCGTCTGGGCGGCACTGGGGTGGCCGGTCCCGACGTCCCGGTTCCTGCAGCGGCTGGGCCCGCCCCACGACCAGCCGTACCACGTGGTCGGCTCCGATGCCGCCGGGGTCATCCTGAGCGTCGGGGCCGGAGTGCGCCGCTGGAAGCCCGGCGACCGGGTGGTCGTCAACCCCAGCCAGGTCGACACCGACGAGCCCGAGGCCCACGACGACGCGCTGCGGGCGCCCAGCCAGCGGGTCTGGGGCTACGAGACGAACTTCGGCGGGCTCGCCGAGCTCGCCCTCGTCAAGGCGAGCCAGCTGCTGCCCAAGCCCGCTCATCTCACGTGGGAGGAGGCCGGCTGTCTCACGCTGTGCTCGTCGACGGCGTACCGCATGGTGGTGAGCCGCCACGGCGCCGCCATGAAGCAGGGCGACGTGGTCCTCGTGTGGGGCGCGACCGGCGGGGTCGGCTCATTCGCCGTCCAGTACGTGAAGCACGGTGGCGGCACGGCCGTCGGGGTGGTGTCGAGCCCCGAGCGGGCGGAGCTGGCCCGGCGGCTCGGCTGCGACGCGGTCATCGACCGCCGAGCCGACGGGTACCGCTTCTGGCGCGACGAGCACACCCAGGACGAGGCCGAGTGGCGCCGGTTCGGGTCCCGCATCAGGGAGCTGGTGGGCGTCGACCCCGACATCGTCGTCGAGCACCCCGGCCGCGAGACCATGGGCGCGTCCGTGTACGTGGCTCGGCGGGGCGGCACGATCGTCACCTGTGCCGCCACGACCGGCTACCGCCTCGAAATTGACGCCCGCCATCTCTGGATGCGGCTGAAGCGGATCGTCGGCACGCAGCTGGCCAACCTGTCCGAGGCAGCGGCGTCGAACCGGCTCGTGTGCGAAGGCGTCATCCGGCCGACGCTCTCGTCGGTGTATTCGCTCGAGGAGACGGGACGGGCGGCGGCGGAGATGCGGGCCAACCGCCATACCGGCAAGTTGGGCGTGCTGTGCCTGGCGCCGGCGGCCGGCCTGGGCGTCGAGACCCGCCCATGATGCGCCTCATCGAGATCGACCACGTGGCCATCGCCGTCCGCGACCTCGAGGCCGCCGTCGAGTGGCACGGCCGGGCGTTCGGCGCCGAGGTCGTGCACCGCGAGCGGGTGGACTCCGACGGCGTCGAGGAGGCCATGCTGCGGGTCGCCGACTCCTACATCCAGCTCCTCACGCCGACGCACGACGACTCGCCCGTCGCCCGTTTCCTCGACCGGCGGGGCGAGGGCATCCACCACGTCGCTTACCGGGTGGACGACTGCGCCGCCGCGCTCGCCCAGGCCGTCGAGGCGGGCGCCCGTCCCGTCGACACCGTGCCGCGGCGCGGCGGGCGCGGCACGACCGTCGCCTTCCTCCACCCGACGACGGGCTTCGGCACGCTCATCGAGCTGGTGGAGTTACCGTCGCCGGGATGAAGGTCCACCTGGTCGACGGCACCTACGAGCTTTTCCGCCATCACTACGGGGTGCCGTCGTCCGACCGCGACGACACGGACACCGCCGCCGGTACGCGTGGCGTGCTCTGGAGCGTCCTCCAGCTGATCGAGGAGGGGGCGACCCACGTGGGGGTCGCGACCGACCACGTCATCGAGTCGTGGCGCAACGATAGATGGCCGAACTACAAGTCGAGCGTGGGCATGCCTCCGGAGCTGCTCGCCCAGTTCGGCCTGCTCGAGGAGGCGCTCCGGGCCATGGGCGTCGTCGTGTGGCCGATGGTCGAGCTGGAGGCCGACGACGCGCTGGCGGCCGCGGCGGTAACGGCTGCCGCCGACCCGGCGGTCGAACAGGTGTTGATCCTGTCCCCCGACAAAGACCTGACCCAGTGCGTGCAGGGCGACCGGGTCGTCACCGTCGACCGGCGCCGGTCGATCGTCACCGACGAGGCGGGCGTGGTCGAGCGCTACGGCGTGTCGCCCGAGTCGATCCCGGACTGGCTCGCCCTGGTCGGCGACTCCGCCGACGGGTTCCCCGGCCTTCCGGGCTGGGGCAAGAAGGCGGCCAGCGCCGTGCTCGCCCGGTACCCCCACCTCGAGGACATACCCGAGAT
This sequence comes from Acidimicrobiales bacterium, assembly GCA_050744985.1. Lineage (GTDB taxonomy): Bacteria > Actinomycetota > Acidimicrobiia > Acidimicrobiales > AC-14 > JBOGIC01. The sequence goes on along the minus strand of JBOGIC010000438.1, from coordinate 6,229 downwards.
GGGGTTCCGCTGGGAGGTGGACGTGCGGGGCAAGGATCGGCTGGCGTCCACCCTCGTCGACCAGATGGAGCTGGTGCTGCTGTTCCGAGACCTGGCCACGCTGCGCTCCGACGCCCCCGTCCTCGACGACGTCGACACCCTGCGCTGGACCGGCCCCACCCCCGCCCTCGACGGCATCGCCAAGGACATCCGGGCCTGGCGCCTCGCCGAGCGAGCCGGCCAGGCCGCCGCGTCACCCCACTAGCCTGTCGGAACCCTTGGACCCGATCGACTCCACCCCCGTCGCCGACCTGCGCCGCCGCAAGGACGAGGCCTACCTGGCCGGCTCGGCGTCGGCCGTCGAGCGCCAGCACGCCCGCGGCAAGATGACGGCCCGCGAGCGGGTCGAGTACCTGCTCGACGACAAGAGCTTCAACGAGCTCGACCTGCTCGTGCGCCACCGGTCCCAGGACATCGAGGCGCGGCCGTACACCGACGGCGTCATCACCGGGTGGGGGACGATCAACGGGCGGCAGGTGTTCCTGTTCTCGCAGGACTTCACGGTCTTCGGCGGCTCGCTGGGCGAGGTGTTCGCCGAGAAGGTCCACAAGGTCATGGACCTCGCCGCCCGGGTGGGCGCGCCGTTCATCGGCCTCAACGACGGGGCCGGAGCGCGCATCCAGGAAGGTGTCGTGTCGCTGGTGGGCTACGGCGGGATCTTCCACCGCAACGTGGCGGCGTCGGGCGTCATCCCCCAGATCAGCGTGGTCATGGGCCCGTGCGCGGGCGGTGCGGTCTACAGCCCGGCGATGACCGACTTCGTGTTCATGGTGGAGGACACGTCGTACATGTTCATCACCGGCCCCGACGTCGTCCGCACGGTGACGGGCGAGGACGTGACGCTGCAGGAGCTGGGCGGGGCCGTCACCCACGCCACGCGGTCGGGCGTCGCCCACTTCGTCGCCCCCGACGACAAGGCGTGCCTCGACGGCGTGCGCGGGTTGTTGTCGTTCCTCCCCGCCACCAACCGCGAGCCGCCGCCGTGGGCCCAGCCGACCGACGACCCCGAGCGGGCCACGCCCGAGCTGGCCGAGATCGTCCCGACGAGCGCCAACCAGCCCTACGACATGTCCGACGTGATCCGCACGGTCGTCGACGACGGGAAGTTTCTCGAGTACGCGTCGGGGTGGGCCCGCAACCTCGTCTGCGGGTTCGCCCGCCTGGACGGCCATCCCGTCGGCATCGTCGGCAACCAGCCCCGCGTGCTGGCCGGCGTGCTCGACATCGACAGCTCGGAGAAGGGCGCGCGGTTCGTGCGCACGTGCGACGCGTTCAACGTCCCGCTGGTGGCGTTCGTCGACGTGCCGGGGTTCCTGCCCGGCACCGACCAGGAGTACGGCGGCATCATCCGCCACGGCGCCAAGCTGCTGTATGCCTTCTGCGAGGCGACCGTCCCGCGGATCCAGGTCGTCACGCGCAAGGCCTACGGGGGCGCCTACGTCGTGATGAACTCCAAGTCGATCGGCGCCGACCTGGCCTTCGCGTGGCCGACGGCGGAGCTGGCGGTGATGGGGCCGCACGGCGCCGTCGAGATCCTGCACCGCCGCGACCTCGAGACGGCCGTCGACCCCGAGGCCCGGCGGGCGGAGCTGATCAAGGAGTACACGGTCCACCACGCCAACCCGTACGTGGCGGCCGAGCGGGGCTACGTCGACGACGTCATCGAACCCGCCGACACCCGCCGGCTGCTGATCAACGGCCTGGCGATGCTCCGCACCAAGCGTGAGGACCTGCCGCGGCGCAAGCACGGGAACGTGCCGCTGTGACGCTCCAGATCGAGCCCGGCCTGCGTGGCCTGAACGCAATGCCTGGCCTGCGTGGCCTGAACGCAGTGGTCGTGGGCGGGGGGACGCCCACCCCCCAGGAGGCGGCGGCGATCGCCGCCGCGCTGGCCATCGCGTTGGGCCCCGAGCCCGACCAACCGACGCCCAGCCGGTGGCGGTGGTCGGGTCGGACGTGGCAGCGTCCCGACCCCGACTGGCATCCTCTCCACCCATGAGCGGATGGCTTGCGCTGATCGGCGGCGCCGAGTGGCGCGACGGCTGCTCGTTCGACCGCACCCTGCTCGAGGCGAGCGACGGCGACGAGGTGCTGGTCCTGCCCACAGCGGCGGCCTACGAGCACCCCGACCGGGCGGTGCAGACGGCCGAGGGGTACTTCGCCGGCCTGGGCGTCAAGGCCCGCGGCCTCATGGTGCTGAGCCGGGGCGACGCCGAGGACCGCGACAATGCGGCCGCCGTGCGCGCCAGCCGGTTCATCTACCTCGCCGGCGGCTCGCCGATGCACCTGCGGTCGGTCCTGAAGGACTCGATGGTCTGGGACTCGCTCGTCGCCGCCTGGCACGACGGGGCCGTCCTGGCCGGCTCGTCGGCGGGTGCCATGGTGTTGTGCGACCCGATGGTCGACCCCCGCGGCGGCGCCTTCACCCTCGGCTTGGCGCTGGTGGCCCAGGTGGCCGTCATCCCGCACCACAACACGTGGTCGCCCGAGAAGGCCCGCCGCACGATCAAGCTCGCCCCACGGGGCCTGCCCGTCGTCGCCATCGACGAACAGACGGCCCTGCTCCGCCGGCCCGACGGCGACTGGCTGGTCGAGGGCGCAGGCCAGGTCGTGGTCTTCTGCGACGGCAAGGAGTCCACCCTCGACGCCCTGCCGAAGGTGCACCACTTCTCGCCCCCCGCCGTTTAGTTCGCAGAACAGGGGTCTCTGAGCCCCAATGGCGCGGATCAAACGAGGGGGTTAGCCCTCGGCGATCGTCACCGACTCGATCGTGACGCGCTCTTTGGGGGTGCCCGCGCCCGGCGAGCCGACGGCGTCGATGGCGGTGACGACGTCGAGGCCGGCCACGACCTTGCCGAACAGGGAGTACTGGGGTGGCAGGCGCACCCCGGCCGGGCCGCTGATGACGAAGAACTGGCTGCCGTTGGTGTTGGGGCCGGCGTTGGCCATCGCCAGCGACCCCAGCTCGTAGCGGCCGGGCCGCGGCAGCTCGTCGGCGAACTGGTAGCCGGGCCCGCCGCGGCCGGTGCCCTCCGGGTCGCCACCCTGCAGCACGAAGCCGGGGATGATGCGGTGGAACGTCACGCCGTCGAAGTAGTGGTACCGCGACAGGAACACGAAGTTGTTCACGGTCTTGGGCGCCGCCGCCGGGTCGAGGGCGATGGTCATCGTGCCCTTGGACGTGACCATCGTGGCCGTGTAGGACTTCTCGGGGTCGATGCACATGGGCGGCGGGCCGTTGAACCGCCGCTTCTGCGGGCTGGATCCGTCGGTCTCGGGACAGTCGGTCACGGCTAGCTCTCCTTGACGGTGACGGATGTGATGGTGACGATCTCGGTCGGTGCGCCCCCCTGTGGGTCGGCCGCCGACGGCGCCGTGCCCACCGCCTCGATCGCCTTCAAGACGTCCATTCCCTCGGTGACGGTGCCGAACAGCGAGTACGACAGGGGCAGGTTGATGCCGGCGTCGCCGGTGACGACGAAAAACTGGCTGCCGTTGGTGTTGGGGCCGGAGTTGGCCATCGCCACCGACCCCACCTTGTAGGACCCCGACCGGGGCAGCTCGTCGTCGAAGCGGTAGCCGGGCCCGCCGATGCCGCTCGCCGACGGGTCGCCGCCCTGCACGACGAACCCCGGGATGATCCGGTGGAAGGGGATGCCGTCGTAGAAGTGGTACCGCGAGAGCACGACGAAGTTGTTGACCGTGTTGGGCGCCGCTTTGGGGTCGAGCTGGATCACGAAGCGGCCTTTGCTGGTCATGACCTCCGCCGTGTAGCTCTTGGACACCGTGATGCACGACAGCGGCGGCGGCTTGGCGAAGATGGTCGTGCGCGCCGACGAGCCGTCGGCCTTCGGGCACGGCGTATCGCCCGCGACCGTCGCCCCGGGCGGCACCGACGACAGGGTCACCGGCTGCCGGACGGCCACCGTGGTCGTCGAGTTGCCCGACTCGGCCGTCTGGTTGTTCCCCCCGCCGGTCGACACGATGACGCTCACGCCCAGCACGACGACAACGGCGGTGAATACCACGATGGCGATGCGCTTGCGCTGCTCCTCCTTGCGCCGGCGCGCCATCGCCGCGGCCCGGGGATCGCGCCCGCGTTGAGGCGGACGGGTGCGCTTCTGGGTCGGCACGGGGCGTACGGTAGCCTGCTTGGGGATAACGCAGGCATGCGCCTCGGCCCTGTCGTCCGCCCTGTCGTCCGCCCTGTCGTCCGCCCCGTTTGGAATACCTGTGAGCCTCATCGTCCAGAAGTTCGGCGGCACCTCCGTCGCCGGGCCCGATCGCATCCGAGCCGTCGCCGAGCACGTCGTGGGCACCCGCGAGGCCGGCCACGACGTGGTGGTCGTCGTCAGTGCGATGGGCAAGACCACCGACGAGCTGATCCGGCTCGCCCACGAGCTTTCGCCCCTGCCGCCGGCCCGCGAGATGGACATGCTGGTCACCGCCGGCGAGCGCATCTCGATGTCGCTGCTGTGCATCGCCATCCACGAGATGGGCTTCACGGCCAGCTCGTTCACCGGCAGCCAGGCCGGCATCCTCACCGACTCCGCCCACGGCCGGGCCAAGATCCTCGAAATCCGGGCCGACCGGTTGCGCGAAGGCCTGGCCGACGGGCGCATCGTGGTGGTGGCCGGGTTCCAGGGGATGTCGGTCGACCGCAACATCACCACCCTCGGACGGGGGGGCTCCGACACGACGGCCGTGGCCCTGGCCGCCGCCCTCGGCGCCGATTCCTGTGAGATCTACACCGACGTGGCCGGCGTCTTCTCCGCCGATCCCCGCGTCGTACCCACCGCCCGCCTGCTGCCCGCCGTGTCCTACGAGGAGATGCTCGAGATGGCGTCGACCGGCGGCCGCGTGCTGGCGCTGCGGTCGGTGGAGTTCGCCCGTAACCATCGTGTCGCGCTCCACGTCCGGTCGAGCTTCAGCTGGGCGCCGGGCACGTGGGTGCGCGAGGAGGCAGCATCCATGGAACAGGCCATCATCTCCGCCGTCACCCACGACACGTCGGAGGCCAAGGTCACGATCCTGTCGGTGCCCGACCGGCCCGGCATCGCCGCCCTGCTGTTCCGGGCCCTGGCCGACGAGGGGGTGAACGTCGACATGATCGTGCAGAACACGTCGGTTCATGGCGCCACCGACATCTCCTTCACCCTGCCGATGGCCGACCTGCCGACCGGCCTCAAGGTGACCGAGGCCGTCGGTGCCGACCTGGGCGCGACCGGAGTCACCCACGACGCGGACATCGCCCGTATCAGCCTGGTCGGGGCGGGCATGAAAACCCATCCCGGTGTGGCGGCGAAGATGTTCGAGACCCTCGCCCACAACGGCGTCAACATCGAGATGATCTCGACGTCGTCGATCCGGATCAGTTGCGTCGTGCGGGCCGACCAGGTCGAGGAAGGCGTCCGGGCGCTCCATGCCGCCTTCGATCTCGACGCCGACGAACCTCGCCAGCCGGTACCGTGAGCGGGATGCGCGTTGGAATCGTGGGGGCCACCGGCCTGGTCGGCGGCATCATGCGTTCGGTGCTGGCCGACCGGCGCTTCCCGGTCGTCGAGTTGCGCCTGTTCGCGTCCGCCCGGTCGGCCGGGCGGCGGCTGCCGTGGGCGGGCGGCGAGGTCGCGGTCGAGGAAGCAGCCACCGCCGACTTCGGCGGCCTCGACATCGCCTTGTTCTCCGCCGGCGCCACACTGTCCCGCGAGCTGGCGCCGCGGGTGGCGGCGGCCGGGCCGATCGTCGTCGACAACTCCTCCGCGTGGCGGATGGACCCCGACGTACCGCTGGTCGTGCCCGAGGTCAACGCCGAGGCGCTGGCGTCCATCCCCAAGGGGATCGTCGCCAACCCCAACTGCACGACGATGGTCGCCATGCCCGTGCTCAAGCCGCTGCACGACGCGGCGGGCCTGCGCCGGGTGGTCGTGAGCACGTACCAGTCGGTCTCCGGCGGCGGCCTGAAGGGCATCGGCGAGCTCGACGAGCAGGTCCGCAAGGTGGGGGAACGGTCTTCCGAACTGGCCCACGACGGCGCCGCTGTGGAGTTCCCGCCGCACGAGAAGTTCGCGGCGCCGATCGCCTTCAACGTCATCCCCCTGGCCGGCAGCCTGGTCGACGACGAGACCGACGAGGAGCACAAGTTCCGCAACGAGAGCCGCAAGATCCTCGGCCTGCCCGAGCTGGCGGTGGC
>JBOGIC010000437.1:0-5528 GCA_050744985.1 Acidimicrobiales bacterium | reverse complement strand
GGCAGCGGCAGGGCGGCGGCGACCCGTTCCGACACGCGGTCGCATAGCGTTTCCCCGTGCCATTCGGCTCGCGTCGTACCAGGCTCGCGCTGGCCTTGCTCGCCAGCGCCCTCCTCGCTGGCGTCGGGAGTGAAGGTGTCTGGTCGGGCGGAACGAGGGAACGGCTGCAAACCGCGTCAGCGCACGTGAGCCCGCTGCCTGCGACGGGCGGCGCGGCCACCGCCAGCCGGTGTCCCGCTCTTCCCGGCGAGACCGTCGAGGGGTCCTACAGGGGCGACGACCACGGCCTGCTTATCGCCAATCGCGACGTCGTCGAGACCTACAGCCAAGGCCAGCTCGACGAGTTCGGCGGCTACCAGATCATCGCCGGACCGCCGAGCACGCTTCGGGTGGCCTTCACCGACCACGTGGCTGGCCATCGCGACGCCCTCCGCATGCTGGTGCCGTTCCCCGAGCGGCTCGAGGTGGTCGAGGCCGCCCACAGTCTCCGCGAGCTCAGCCGGATCCGGCTACAGGTGTCGGCCGACTTCGACCGGCCCGAGCGCGCCAACGCCTTCCGAAGCCTTTCCACCGGATGGCAGGCCGTCGACGTTGGGCTGGGCCCGGGGCGCGAGGACCTGGCCGCGGCGTACGCAGACCGGTTCGGCTCCGCGGTGCGGATCACGGTCGGCGGCCACCCCTTCATCCCTTCCGGATGCGGGCCGGCGGTCGATGCCCCTCGCTGTCTCGATCTCGCCGCCGGCGACCCGGCAGGGTTGGACATCGCCCTCGGGATCGTCGCTGACACCCCGGTCATTACGGCGGCCCAGGCCGGCCGGGCGCGCCTCGTCGTGCACAACCTGGGCCGCCGACGGTTCGTCATCGACAGCGGAGTCCCGATCTTGGGCAGCCTCGTCCTGCCGGGGACAACCCGGGTGGTCGGACGCTGGACCGGTGTTCTGGTGGGCGTTGGCGGGGGCGTTGACCTGCGGCCGGGTGAGCGGGGCGAAATTCCGGTGCTCTTCGGCGCCACTCGGTGTGACGGCGAACCGGGGAGCGCGCTGCCGCCCGGCCGCTACGGACTCCGGGCGGTGCTTGCTCCCGAACTCGGAGGCGAACCGCGACTCCTCTCCGGGGAGACCACCGTCACCGTGTCCGAGAACCCGACGTAGAACAACGGCGGGCGTCGCCCCGCAAGTTCACGTCTCAGCCTCGACCGAACCGGTGCGCCATGGTCCTCAGCGCGGCCGGTCGGCCAACTCATAGATCAGGCCACGATTACAGAGGCCAATGGGCGAGCGACCAGTCCAGACGGCGACATGGTGCGCTGTCCCCCCGCACAACCGTAGCGCGTGTAGCCGAACAAGCGTTTGGTTAAGTTCAGGGTTGTCGCCACGGAGTAAAGGGTGGATGTGTCCTCGGGTTGCCTCGCGTCCAGTCGAGATGAACCACTGCGGTGGGGAGCGCCGACGGGCCGCTGCTGCACGGGCTCAACGTCGCGACGCCGCGATGGCGCCCCCCAGCGAGGTTCGTGACGACACCAGTCGGCGCCCGATATCCGGCGGGAGCGGGTGATCGGGGTGCACGAGTTCGTCGTCTTCGGGGTCCGAGCCGCGACCCGCCGTTACTGGGCGCCGCATCGGTGCCGTACTCGTGCGGGTACACGTCAGGGCCAAGCGCTCACGGCGGTCCCCTTCGCTGATGCCAGCGTCGGTTGTGATAGCCGCAGGCGACTCGCTTGTTGGACTCGTCGGTGAGGCCGCCGGCCGATCGAGCACTTCGGCCATCGTTGCTCCCGCGGCAAGAGGAACATGCCAAGAGGGGGAAGCCCGCTCATTCTACGGACACACGTTCAGCCAGCACGTGCGCGTGGCCCGCCTATGCGCATGGTCTGTCCTGCGACCGAGATGGCTCGAGAATGCTGGCGCGATCGACGAGGCCCTCATCCACGTGCAACCGAAACGATCAAACGTGGGAGCAAGCATGCCGCCAACGATGGACAGCCTCCTACCTAGGCATCCGTGCAGCCATGAGCGACGCCAGGCGCACCCGTTCGGCGTCCGGGAACCGCTGGGGGCCGCCGACCGCGGTGAACAGGAAGCCCAGGCCCCGCCCCGCCCGCACCACCGTGACGCCGAGGTGGGCGTCGTTGATCGGGAATAGCGCCCCGAAGTCGATGGCGTAGCCGATGGACTGGTCACCTACCGGCGGCTCCCGCACGACCTCGATGCTGATCTGCTGCACGAAGCGCTCCGTGCGCTCCTCTACGATCCGCTGGAATGCCTCGTTGATGCAGCTGAGGACGGCGCTGTCGGTCAGCGCGACGAAGGTGGAGATCGTGGATTCGGCCCTTTTCGCCAAGACTACGGCGGAGCCGACGTAGGCCCTGTCGTCCAGCTCCACGCCGGGCGACTGGGCGGCTGCCGTTCGCCCGGTGCCGGCTAGGTCCAGTAGGGGCTTGTCGCCGAAGCACTTGCCATACGTCGAGTACTCGATCTCCACGACCGAGCCGACGGTGGACTGACCGATGTCGACCGGCGCGATAAGGGCGGCGGTCGCCCGCCGTCGCTCGACCTCCGCGCTGGGCTCGTTTGGCCTTCCCTCGCGCCGGGCGACGATGATCAGGGCGGCAGCGAGCAGAGCGAGGACCAGCGCACTCACGACCCAGGCGAGAACCCGGGAGCGCGAACTCACGGCCGGCAAGGGCGCGTCTGGGGCACCATGTCAGCTTCCACGCGGCGCGTCGATCAGCGATTCCAGGGCGCTCACGAGGGGTTGGACCCGGTCGGGAGCGGCGCCGTCGACCGCACGGACCTTCCGTCGTCCATAGGTGACCTGTAGACGATGAAGTCGGCGCCCGCCTCGCCCCCATAGGCCGCTCGAAGCTTGCCGAAGCGGGCGCCCTCCGCCGCGGCGCGAAGAACGGCGACAGCGTCGGGCGGGACCTTGAAGGCCGTCGAGTCCCCGATGCCCTGCTTCAGAGTGGCCCGACCAGTGACCAGGTCGACCGACAGCCTGTCGAGGAAGCCCGCGATGCCTCCCGTTCGACGGAAGTCGATGATGGCGGGCGCCTTCGTCGTCGAGATGGCCTCGGCGCTGGCCGATGTCGGCGCGGCGGCGATGCGGGAGAGGATACCGGGGTTGGCCTGCACCGCCCACACCGAGCCCTCGCCGACCGCCACGCCGGCGAGGGAAGGACCGATCGACACCTTGGCGGTCACCTGATTGGTCGCCGGGTCGATGCGCGAGACAACGCCTTTCGGCTCCCGCTGCGCCACCCAGACCGCGCCCTCGCCGGCGGCGATCCCCGTCGACGGGCCGGCGAGCTGGATCGTGGCACTCACCCGGCTGGTGCCGGGATCGATGCGGGACACGGTTGACACGACCGTGTTGGCCACCCAGACCGACCCGTAGCCCACGGCCACTCCGTGGGGCTCCACCCCGACCCGGACCGTCCCCATCCACTGGTTCGTGCTGGCGTCGACCCGGGCCACCTCGGCGTGGTCTGGGTTGGTCGCCCACGCTGCGCCCTCGCCCACCGCCAGGCCCTGGAGGCCCTGGCCCACGACGATCGTCGACTGGAGGCGGTTGGCCGCGGGGTCGACGCGGGCCACGCTGCCGGCCCCGACCACGACCCATGCCGACCCCTCCCCGACGGCCACTGCTCTGGGGAGGCCGCCAACCGGAATGGTGGCGATGACCTTCCCGCTCTCCGCGTCGAGGCGTGATAGGCCGTTGGCCCCGGTGGCCCACGCCGCCCCCTCCCCGACGGCCAGCCCCGCGAGTCCGGCGATGTCGGCGGTCGTGGTCCGACCCGTGGCCGGGTCGAGGCGAACCGCGACGCCCCCGGCTTGGCCCACCCACACGGCACCTTCCCCGGCCGCCACCAAGTGGGCGTCGTCTCCGACCCGAATCCTGGCCGTGACCTTGGGAGCTCCGGAGTCCTCGCCGCACGCGGCGGGCAGCACCAGGACCCCCACCGAGAGAGCAAGCAGGTGGGGCGCGAGCCGCGATCTCATGACTCGCTCACCCTCGAGAGCAACCCCTGGCTGCCGACGACCCACACCGACCCGAAGCCGAGGGCCAAGCCCACTGGGCTCTCCTGCAGCTCGATCGCCCTCGTCCGCCGGCCAGTCCGGGGATCGATCCGAGCGAGGGTGTCGTTGCCGAAGTTCGACACCCACATGGCTCCCTTGCCCACCGCCACCCCAGAGGGCATGTCGACGACGTCGAACCTGTCGGGGAACCGCTTATCGGGGTCGAGCCGATGTAGCCCGAGCGTGCTGACGACCCAAACGTGGGCCTCGCCTGCAGCCACGCCAGTGGAGTCGAGACCCATCCTGTCCCTGATCAGGGTGACCCGGTTGCTCCCGGGGTCGACCCGGGACACCGTGCCCACTCTGCGGTCGGTGACCCAGACGCCGCCCTCGCCTATTGCGACGTCACCGGGGTCCTGGGGGATCGGCAAAGTCTCTTCCGGGTGGGCCGGCACCTTGATCGTCGCACTCACCCTCATGCTCTTGGGGTCGATGCGGCTGAGAGTCCCGTCGTCTTGGCCGTTGGCCACCCACACCGCACCCTTGCCGGCGGCCAGACCCCGCGGCGATCCCACCTCCAACCTGGCCGTCACCCGCGCCGTGGCGGGGTCGACGCGTGATACGGCCGAGCGGCCGCTAATCCACACCCCGCCCTCGCCCACCGCCACCTGCTGGGCCCCGTCGGCCACGTCGATTCTGCCGGTGATCGACTTGGACCCCGGATCGACGCGCAGCAGGGTGCGCTCGCCGTCGACCGCCCACACCGCCTTCTCGCCCACTGCCACTCCCGAGGCACGTTCCCCGACATCAACAGCCGCGATGACGGTGAGCCGCATGGGCTCTCCATCGCCACCGTTGCACGCCCCGGCCGCCATCGATAGTGAGACCAGGACGGCAACAGACCGCCGAACGCTCCGCTCATGGTCTCCGACAAGCCGCACAAACCTGTTCATGACCGCTCCAGATCAGGACGCTTCGACGGTTTGACGACGCTCCCGCGCCGCTGGTTCCCGGCGCTCGGGAACCGGCGGGAGCGGGTGATCGGGGTGCACGAGTTCGTCGTCTTCGGGGTCCGAGCCGCGACCCGCCGTTACTGGGCGCCGCATCGGTGCCGAAGTCGGGCGGCCCGGAGACGTGCTCGCTCGACCGGCGTCGGCCGTCCAGCGCGACGAGGCGGTGCAGCAGACTGACGTCGTCGCCCGCATCGTTGTCCGATCGGCCGATCTCGAGGCGGCGCCGTTGCGTTGCCCAACCAACGTCGAAGGCCCGTCCTGACCTGGATCGCCAGCTTTGCGCTGACAGACGGCGGCGGCCGAGGTGCTCGTCTTGCGACCAAGTCAAAAACGAGGTTCCGGTCCTGTTCGCGCGAGTACTTCAACCGGTTTGATCTGAGAAGGTCTGTTGACGCGTCGGGGTGGATGGCGGCAACGAACTCGAGCGTGGCCAAGGTCCCAGCGGAGTGGAATAGTGGTCGGTCTTGAGCAGACGGGAACGACACCGGGGTCGCGACGC
>JBOGIC010000436.1:0-6227 GCA_050744985.1 Acidimicrobiales bacterium | reverse complement strand
GAGGCCGTGGCCGAGCGCTGGCCCGACGCCGGCTGTGACCCCGACGCCGCCCGCACCAACTGCGTGACGTTCCGCCATGCCGACCCGATGGCGCTGCTGGCGCACCTGCACGCCGAAGGGGTCCTCGCGGGCACGATCGCACCGGCTACCGTCCGGTTGATGACGCACCACGACGTCGACGACGGGGACGTCGAGCGGGCCGCCAAGGCCCTCGCCAGTGCTCCGTAGATGACCGGCACCGCAGGCCCGGCGACCTGTGCCCAGCACCCGAAGCGGGAGCGGGTGGCGTCGTGCGGGTCGTGCGGCGACGCCATGTGCCGTGACTGCATCGTGCCGACGGCGGTCGGGTTCAAATGCCGGACGTGCACGGGCGAGAAGGCACCGGTGGCCGCCAAGGAGCGGCGTGCCCCCGCCGAGCCCTCGTCTCCGTCCGGCCGGCCGCGGTGGCTGTGGCCGGCCGTCGCGGCGGCGGTGGTCGTCGTGCTCGTCGGAGGGTTCGTCGTGGCGACCTCCGGGGGGGGCGGCGACACGATCCGCTACGCCGACGACGACACGGGCGACCCGGCCGAGAGAGGGACGCCCCGGGAGCTCCAGCTGGAGCTCAACGGCGGGAGCGCCACGCGGATCGGGGCCACGCTCACGGTGCCGGCCAAGGCGGCCGCCGCGACGTTCGCCGTGCTCATCGTCCCGGGCTTCGGGGCCATCGACCGCGATGCGGTGATGGCGGCGGCGAACACGCCCGACGGCTCGGCCGACCGGCTGTCGCAGGACCTCAACTACTCCCGCCCCGGCTCGCCCGACAACCTCCCGCTCGACCTCAACGACGCGTTCCTGGCCAAGGGGGCGTCGACCCTGCGCTACGACAAGCGGGGCTCGGGCAAGAGCCCGCTCCCGGCCGACAAGGCGCTGTCCTATGACGACCTCCTGGCCGACGCCTGGGCCGGCGCCGAGCTCCTGGCCCAGCGGGTCGAGTCGGCCAACGCGCCGCTGGTCGTCGTGGGCATCGACCAGGGTGGGCTGATTGCCATGCGGATGGCGGCGGACCCGCGGGTGAAGGCGATCGTGCTCGTCTCGACGTTCGGCCGGCCGCTCGCCGACGTGGTGGGAGACGACTTCATCGCCAAGCGGGGTGATGCGGGCAAGGCGGCGTCCGACCAGCTGCACGAGATCGCCACCCGGCTCGCGGCCGGGCAGTCCCTGCCGCCGCCGGCGGAGATCAACTCCCACCTCCGACCGCTGCTTCCGCCCACCCAGGAGCGGTACCTCCGTTCCGTCTTCGGCCTCGACCCGGTGGCCGAGGCGCGGGGCGTCAAGAGCCGCGTCGTGCTCGTGCGGGGGGCGAACGACACCAGCAGCACGGCCGTCGACAGCGAGCGCCTCCGGGCTGTCCTCCCCCCGGGCACCCAGGAGGTGGTGGTGCCCGATGCCGACCACAACCTCGGCACCGGCACCCGCCGTGACCCGTTGACCATGTCGCAGCTGGCCGCCCAGGTGCAGGCCGCGGCCACCGGCTGACCCCGGCGCCATGGCCGCCGACCTGCTCGACCAGACCCCGGCGCGCGCCCTCGCGGTGTACGCCCATCCCGACGACCCCGAGATCTCCTGCGGCGGCACCCTCGCGCGGTGGGCGGCCGCGGGCTCGGAGGTGCACGTGCTGCTGCTGACCCGCGGCGACAAGGGCTCGGGGGACGCCGCGGTCGACCCCGACGCGCTGGCTCGCCGCCGGGCCGTCGAGGCCGAGGCGGCGGCCGCCGTCCTGGGCCTGGCCGGCCACGAGCAACTGGGCGCCCGCGACGGCGAGCTGGACAACACCGTGGAGGTCCGGGGGCACGTTGTCGGCGTGATCCGCCGGGTGCGGCCCGAGGTACTCATCTGTCCCGATCCGACCGCCGTGTTCTTCGGCGACACGTACTTCAACCACCGCGACCACCGGGTCACGGGCTGGGCCGTCCTCGACGCCGTCTCGCCGGCCGCCGGGAGCCCGCTGTATTTCCCGGAGGCGGGTCCCGCCCACGCCGTCGGCCAGGTGCTGCTCTCCGGCACGCTCGAGCCCAATGTGTGGGTGGACGTGGGCGGGACCATCGACACCAAGGTCCGGGCGCTGCGGTGCCACGAGAGCCAGCTGGAGGCGGCCGCCTTCGGGCACGAGGGCGGCACGGCCGACTGGCTCAGTGCCCTCCTGCGCCGGCGGGCCGAGGACGGGGGCCGGGTCGCCGGCGTCCGCTACGCCGAGGGGTTCCGCCGGCTGCTGCTCGCCGCCGGCTGAGTATGCGCCACGGCCGGGTTCGCGATCAGCAAGACTGACGGGCCGTGAGTCAGCTCGAGGCGGAGCGTGTGGCGCGCCCCCAACTCTTACCGTCGGGACCGGTCGCGGTGGCGACGCGCCCCGCCGCGCCGACGTCGCCTGACTCGCCCCGGGCCCGACCGGGCGACGGCGACGGCGGGGACGCCCGCCGGCACCCGAACCGCTACCTGCCCGGCCTCGACGGGTTGCGCGCCATCTCGGTCGGCGCCGTGCTGCTCTACCACGCCGGGGTGAGCTGGCTCCCAGGCGGGTTCCTCGGTGTCGAGGTCTTCTTCGTCATAAGCGGGTACCTGATCACGACCCTGTTGCTGGCCGAGCGCCGCACCAAGGGATCGATCGGGATCCGAGCCTTCTGGATGCGCCGGGCGCGGCGGTTGCTCCCGGCGCTGTTCCTCCTGCTGGCGATCGTCGCCCTCGCCGCCGCGACGATCTACCGCGAGGAGGCCGCCGAGCTGCGGTCGCAGCTGCTGGCGGCCCTCACCTACTCCACGAACTGGTTCCAGATCCTGTCCGAGCAGTCCTACTTCGCCTCGGTGGAGCGGCCGTCCCCCCTGTTGCACCTGTGGTCGCTGGCCATCGAGGAGCAGTTCTACCTGGTGTGGCCGCTCGTGCTCGCGGTGCTGCTGCGGCTGTTCGGCGGTCGGCGAGACGGCTCGCGCCGCTCCCTATGGCCGGCGTGGATCATCGGCGGAGGCGCCGTCGCGTCGGTGGTGCTCATGGCGGTGCTGTACGAGCCCGGCCTCGATCCGAGCCGGATCTACTACGGCACCGACACCCGGGCCCAGGCCCTGCTCTTCGGGGCCCTGCTGGGCCTGCTGTGGGCGCCCGCATTCGGCCGGGCCGAGCAGGCGAAGCGCTCGGCCCGGGGCGAGAACCTCCTCGGGCTGGTGGGACTGGGCGGGCTGATCCTCGCCTTCGCCGGCATGCACGAGACCGACGACCTCGTGTACCGGGGCGGCCTGGCCCTGGTGTCGATCCTGTCGATGATGGCGATCGTCGCCGCCGTCAATCCCGCCACGTGGCTGGCCCGGGTCGGCCTCGGCAACAAGCTGCTGGCCGCCATCGGGAAGCGGTCCTACGGGCTGTACCTCTGGCACTGGCCGATCTACGTCTTCACCCGGCCCGGCCTCGACCTGCCGCTGAGCCAGAACGAGACGCTGGTGCTCCGGCTGGTGCTGACCGGCATCGCCGCCGAGCTGTCGTACCGCTATGTCGAGGTCCCGATCCGCACCGGCGCGATCAGTCGGTGGCTGGCGGCGCTGCGCAGCCCCAACCCGGCGCGCCGCGCCCATCGCCGCAAGGGCGTCCGCACCGTGGTGGTCGGCGCCGCGTTGTTCCTCGTCCCCGTCACGTTGAGCCTGGTGGTGGCGACGCGGCCCCTGGGCGTCGTCGAGCGGACCGTGCTCTCCGGTGGGGCACCCTCGGCGCCGGTGGTCGCGGCCGCATCCCAACCGTCGGCGGGCGCCGCCGTCACGCCGCCCACGGCGACCACGCTGCCGCCCCTCCCGGCGCCCAGCAACCGCAATGTCACCGTCATCGCCGACTCGGTGCTCCAGAGCGGTAGGAACACGATCATGGCGACCCTCGAGGCCGCCGGGTGGCAGGTGGAGTACCGGGCCAAGGCGGCGTGGATGCTGTACCAGGCGGAGGAGTCGCTGCGGACGACGGGCACACCCGTGGGCGCCACCGTCGTCCTCGGGATCGGGTACAACACCCTGTGGGCGCGTGACCGGGCCAACTTCGGGGCCTGGGCCGAGATGTTCGACACCCAGGCCGAGGAGCTGCTCGCCACGCTCACCTCCCTCGGCGCCGAGCGCTTCGTCTGGGTGACGCTGCGCGAGCCGTCCAAGGACGTGATCAACGAGGAGGGCATGGACCAGTACGAGCGCTACGTCTGGTACTTCCCCTACGTCAACGAACGCCTCCGGCTCCTGCGTGATCGCCACAAGAACGTCGTGCTGGCGGACTGGGCGGCCGTGTCCAACCATCCCGACTACACCTACGACGCCATCCACCTGACCTCGGAAGGCGCCGCGCTGATGGCGAACACGATCAAGCCCGCCCTCGGGCCATAACCGGTCTCAGGCGCCCGACCCGGCGTGCCGATACGTCGGGGGTGACGGCCTACCGGCTGCCGCCGCGTGCCTGCCACTCGCCCATGGCCCGCAGGACGAGCACGGCCACGATGGCCACGCCACCGGCGGCGACGACGCCGCCCACGAGCGCGCCGAACCCGGCGGCCACGTCGCAGTCCCCGGTGCACTGCACCTGCACGAGCGCCCGACCGATGAGCAGCCCGCAGAGCCCGCCGACCAGGATGGCCGCGAAGGCGATGGCTCTCGCACCGGCGGGGGGCAGCGCCGAGGGGCCGGAGGTCGGGCGTCCGGGGGCGTCCGGCACGGGAAGATCGTAGGCTGTTCGAATGAGAGCGCTGGTCGTGCTACCGACCTATGAGGAGGCGGAGAACATCGCCGAGGTCCTCCGGCGCGTGAAGGCGGCGACCCCGGGAGCGCACGTGCTGGTCGTCGACGACTCCAGCCCCGACGGCACCGCCGAGATCGCCAAGGCGGCCGGCCACGAGCTCGGCGGCGTCGACGTGAAGGTCCGTCCCGGCAAGGCCGGCCTGGGAAGCGCCTACCGGGAGGGCTTCCGTGAGGGGCTCGAGCAGGGCTACGACGTCCTCGTCGAGATGGACAGCGACCTGTCCCACGACCCCGCCGCCCTCCCGTCGCTGCTGCGGGCGGTGGAGAGCGGCGCCGACCTCGTCATCGGCTCCCGCTACGTGCCGGGCGGCTCCATCCCGCACTGGCCGATCCACCGGCGCTCCCTGTCCCGGTGGGGCAACCGCTACGCCGCGTACCTCCTCGGGCTGTCGGTGCGCGACTCGACCTCGGGGTTCCGCGCCTACCGGGCTGACATGCTGCGCCGGGTCGACCTCGACTCCGTGCGGGCCGACGGGTACGGGTTCCAGATCGAGATGGCCTACCGCGTCTCCGACCTGGGCGGGACGATCGCCGAGGTGCCGATCGAGTTCACCGATCGCGTGCGCGGCAACTCGAAGATGTCCTCCCGCATCATCGGGGAGGCGCTGGCCCTCGTGACCTGGTGGGGGGTCAGGGACCGTCTTCGCCGTCTGACTCGTCGGCCTCGCTAGTCGAGGAGCCCTCGCCCTCGTCCCCGGCGTCGTCCCCGGCGGTGTCGTCCCCGGCGTCGTCGGTGTCGTCGGCGGCGCTGGCCGACTCGCCGTCGGCCGGCGGCACGGATGCCTGCTGCTCAGCGGGGTGCGGCATGCGGCGTCCGATCAGCCCGTGGCGCTCGACGATCAGGTGGGCCAGAGCGAAACCGAGCACGAAGCCGTCGAGCTCGACCTCGTCCTCGGCCGTCACGAGGTCCTGGCCGCCGGTGGCGAGCGTCCACTTGCCGCCGTCCTCCCGCCGGGTCAGGTCGGCGCCCAGCTCGTCGAGGTAGGCCGTGGCCGTCTCGAGCGACTTCACCTCGGGGTACGGGCCGGTCCACCACTCGGGAAGGGATCCCATCGCTACCTCCTGGCCAGGTCACAGACGGTGCCCCCCGTCGCCCGGAGCAGGGCGGAGGGCGTGATCGGGAAGTTGACGTGCGGCGTGCCCGCCGCCGCCCACAGCTCGTCGTAGATGAGCAGGTCCTCGTCGACGAAGATCCGCAAGGGCTCGCGGTGGCCGAACGGGGGCACGCCGCCGACGGGGAAGCCGGTGGTCTCCCGAACGGTGTCGGCGTCC
Source organism: Acidimicrobiales bacterium (assembly GCA_050744985.1). GTDB lineage: Bacteria > Actinomycetota > Acidimicrobiia > Acidimicrobiales > AC-14 > JBOGIC01. The sequence goes on along the minus strand of JBOGIC010000436.1, from coordinate 167 downwards.
TCCCGCCAGGCCTCGTCGACGCCGGCGGCGTCGGCGAGCTTGCGCTCGTCGAGCAGGTTGTCGCCGCTGACGAGGGCGACGACGACCTCACCGTCGGCCCCGAACACCAGCGATTTCACGATCTGTCCCACCTCCACACCGATGACGGCGGCCGCGTCGGCGGCCGT
>JBOGIC010000435.1:0-2499 GCA_050744985.1 Acidimicrobiales bacterium | reverse complement strand
CAACCGGGCCAGCCGGCGCCGGCGGGGCTCGCTGAGCAACGCCCCGGTCGGGTTGTGGTAGGTCGGCATCAGGTACAGCGCGACCGGTGACGTGCGGTCGAGGGCACTGGCCACGGCGTCGACATCGATGCCGTCGGAGTCCATGGGCACCGGCACCAGGCGTGCGCCGGCGGCCCGGAGGGCGTCGAGGCACCCGGAGAAGCTGGGGTTCTCGACGAGCACCTCGTCGCCGTTGCGCACCAGCACGCTCGCCACCAGGTTGATCGCCTGCTGGGCCCCGGTCGTGATCATCACCTCCCCGTCGGTCGTCGGCAGCCCGGCCCGCGTGAGCAGGGCGGCCACCTCGTAGCGCAGGGCGGGGAGACCGAGGGGCATGTACCCGGGATTTTCGACCATGCCCGCCAGCTCGGCGGTGGTGAACGAGCCCGCCGCCTCCACGACGGCGGGCGAGCCGGGCAGGACGGCACAGGCCAGGGAGATCACGTTCCCCGGGCCTTCGATGAGCCGGCGGAAGATCACGTCACCCGAACCGCCGGGGACGCCGATGGCGCCGGCACCGAAACCGGCGCTCGTGCCGACGGGCGCGGTCCAGCGCACCCGCGTGCCGCTCCCCTGCCGCCGCTCGAGCCAGCCGTCGGCCTGCAGCGCGTCGTAGGCGGTCACCACCGTGCTGCGGCTGATCGCCAGCTCGCGGGCCAGCGCCCGTTCGGCGGGCAGGCGGTCGCCGGCGGCCAGGTCACCGCGCCGGATGGCGCCGACCAGGGCATCCGCCAGCTTGCGGTGGAGGGGTCCAGTTCCCGCCGACCACGGCCCGAGGCGGGTCACGACGTACATTCTCAGTCCACTTTCGTTGGAATTTGCTCTGGCCACGAGCGCTGTGGCCGTGAAGAATCAGTCCACTCGTCGGATTGGTTGTACCACGGTGAGGAGGGCGAGGCAATGTTCTCGGTGTTCTGCACGGCGGTGAACGCAGAGGTGTTGCTCGACAGCGGCTCGATCGAGGCGCTGTTCAGCCGGGGCGGCGCCATGGTGATCGCCTACCGGTGCACGTGCGGCGAGCGGGGGGAGTGGACCGGGCCTACGAATGGACGCCGGCCCCGGAACTCGTCAAGCTCGCGGGCATGGCCGGTGTCCGAGTCCGCCTGACGTTCCCCGAGCACCTGATCACCGAGCCCCTTGTCGGGCGCATGATGCGGCGCTACGACGTGCTACCCAACATCCGCCGGGCCAACATCTCCGACAGCCTCGGCTGGATGGTGTGCGAGGTCACGGGGGAGCGGCCGGTGGTGGAGGAGGCGCTGGCGTGGCTGGCGGGCGAGGGCGTACAGGTCGACCGGCTGGGCGACGTGGTCGAGGGGTAGAGGGCGGCCCTGATGGCGCTCGATCGAGAGAGCGTCACCGGGTGGGTGACCGCCTACGAGTCGGCCTGGCGGACCGTCGGCACCGGGAAGCTGAGCGAACTCTTCGCCCCGGACGTCGTCTACGTACCGTCGCCGTGGGCTCGGCCGTTGCGCGGTCTTGGCGCCCTGTCAGCATTCTGGCAAGCGGAGCGCAACGGGCCCGACGAGGCGTTTGCGTTGCGGAGCGACGTTGTGGCGGTCGACGGACGCGTCGCCGTCGTGCGCGTGTCGGTTGACTACGCGGATCCCAGCTCAGGACGCTGGCGTGACCTGTGGGTGCTCCGCTTCGACACCGACGGACGGTGCACCGAGTTCGAGGAGTGGCCCTTCGCCCCGGGCCAGAGCGACGGCCATGGAGGCGCCGGCACCGAGATCTACCAGCCCTCGGAGCCGGGCTCGCCCTTGAACGGGCCCGCCACGTGGGACGTGATCCAGCCGCCGTAGAAGCCACCGGGCTGGGGCCGGACGAAGTCGCCGTCGACGAGGCACATCTCCATGTCCGCCGGGTAGAAGGCGATGTGGTCGCGGAGCATCTCGTAGCCGGGCTTGGGGTCGCGGTAGGTCCACGCCGCGGCCCGGGCGAGGGCGTCGGCCCGGACGACGTTGAAGTAGGAGGCCACGCCCTTCCACTCGCAGTAGCTGGTGCGCTCGATGGGATCGAGGGCGCCGGCGAGGACGCTGTCGGGCGGGAAGTAGTACACGGGGGGATGGCTCGTTTCGAGCACCCGTACCGGCGAGAGCGTGATGGCGATCGTCTGGCCGCCGAAGATCACCTCGCACTGCCGGCGCACCGCTTCCACCCGGGGCGGGCGCGGATAGTTCCACACCGACTCCTGTCCCGGACGGAGCGGGTGGGGTGTCGGCGTCACGGGGTTCGCGCGTGGGGCACGATGGACATCTTGGACGAGCATGCTATGGCCCTCGCCGACGCTATCGAGGCCGCCCTGCCCAGGTGGGTCGAACGGTCGGTACGCGGCCAGGCGCGCGGGGTCACGATCGACCCCGAGACCGTGGCGGCGGCCGGGCGGGAGGCACAGGCCGAGGTGGGCGCGGCCGTCCGCGCGTTGCTCGCGGCCGACATCGACCAACAGGCCACGAC
>JBOGIC010000434.1:0-3309 GCA_050744985.1 Acidimicrobiales bacterium | reverse complement strand
GCTCGCGCCAGCCGCAGGCGGTGGCCTCACCCCGGGCGACGCCGTGGAAGCGGTGTAGGCCATCGGCAAGCGGCTGTCGCTGGTCGCCGCGGGCGTGGTGGGGCTCGTCGGCCTCATCTGCGTGGTCGTCGGCTTCGGCGGGCAACCGCCGACGCTGACGGCCGGCGTGAACGAGTTCGTCAACGTCCGCGCGCCCGACGAGGCCCACAACTCGCCGTCGATCGCCGTCGACCCGACGGATGCGTCGACGGTGGTGGTCGCCTACCGGCGGGACGCGCCGCGGTTCGGGTGTGCCGTGTCGGTGTCGCCCAACGGCGGGGCGACGTGGCAGCCGCTGGACCTCACCCCGGCGCTCGCCGCCACCGACTGCTTCTGGCCGCGGGTGGCGTTCCTCGACGACGGCACGCTGCTCGTGCTGTACTCCCCCCTCGGCGGCCCCAACCTGCTGCCGGTGTCGGTGTGGTTGCAGCGCTACGAGCGGCTGCAGCCGGCCGGGGGGCCGCTGCAGGTGGCCGGCGACCTCTCGTTCTGGGGCCGCATGGCGGTGGCGGGCGACGACGTGTGGGTGAGCTGGGTGCAGGCGAGCGGCGCCACGGCCGACTTCCAGCTCGGCCTGGCGCCGGGGCCCAACCCGGTCGTGGTCGCCCGGTCGACCGACGGCGGCCGCACGTTCGCCCCGCCGGTGACGGTCAGCGAGCCCGATCGGCGCGTCATCCAGCCGTCGGTGCTGGCCGGGCCGGACGGGCTCGTCGTGGTGGGTGGCCTCGACCTCGGGGACGACGAGCTCAACTACCAGGGGAACCACGACGGCCAGACTCCCCCCGACCCGGCGCTGCGGTGGCAGGTCGTCGCGTGGACGTCGACCGACGGCGGCGTGACGTTCGGCCCCACGGTCGTGGTGGCCGGTGACCTCGTCGTGCCGCAGCTGATCATCGCCGACCTGGGGCCGACACCGGGGTTCGCACTCGACGCCCCCCGCCGCCGGCTGTACGCCACCTACGACGCCGGTCGCGACGATGCCCGGGACGTCTTCGTCGTGCGCTCGGATGACGGCGGCCGGACGTGGTCGGAGCCGGTGCGGGTGAGTCCCACACGCGGCGAGCAGGTGCTGCCGGCCGTCGCCGTCGGGCCCGACGGGCGGGTGGACGTCGTCTTCTACGACCGGGCACCCGACTATCTGCAGGCGACGGTCGTAGCGTCGTCGCGCGACGGCGGGCGGACGTTCCAGTCGACGACGGTGTCCGACAACGCCTCCGACAGCCGCGTCGGCCTCGGCGCCCAGCAGGGCGTGCCCCTGCAGGGCGACCACCTCGGCGCGCTCTCCCTTCCCGACGCCACGCTCGCGTTCTGGGCCGACACGAGCCGGGGCACGCTCGTGACCAACGTGCAGGACCTGGCCGTGGGCCGGGTCGAGGTCGACCCGGGCGGCGGCACGCTCTGGGCCCTCATCGGCGTGGGGCTGGCGTGCGTGTTCGCGGCGGCAATGCTGGCGCTGGTGGCCCGCCGCTAAGGTTCGCGGCGATGGCGGGCGACGAGGTGTGGGTCGTACCGGGCGCGCCGCTGCCGGCGGGCGGAGGGTGGCGCATCTGGTACTCGAGGGGGGGGACCGACGACTTCGTGCCGGCGCCGATCACCGTGCTGCGGCGCGACCAGCCCGAGGCGTTCACGCTGCAGTGGTCGCCACTCGACCCGTACCCCGGCCTGAAGCGCCGCATGGGTGTGCTCGAGGTGCGGCTGGCCCAGACCGCGCCGGGTGACACCTACGACCTGATCATCCCCGAGACACCGGCGCGCCGGTACCGGTGGAAGTCGATGCCCGACTCGATTGTCGAGGGCGCCGCCTTCGTCCTCGCCTCGTGCTTCTGGCTGCCCGACGACAAGGACGGCAACTACGCCGCCGGGCTCCGCCAGCTCACCAAGATCGAGCAACCCGCCTTCAAGCTGCTGATCGGCGACCAGGTGTACCAGGACTGGCCGCCCAACCTGAAGCCGCTCCACGACGCCGTCGGCCGCTACCAGCGCCGCTACGACCAGTACTGGGGCCACCCCGCCTACCAGGAGGTGCTGACGGCGTCGCCCAACTTCTTCACCGGCGACGACCACGAGTTCTGGAACGGCTTCCCCGAGCGGGCGTTCCAGGTGCCGTTCACGCTGACCGAGCGGGGCCGGCAGGACAACGCCCGGGCCGCCCGCGCCCTGTTCCACTACTACCAGACGGTCAACAACCCGACGGGGCGGGCGTGGTTCGACTTCTCGGTGGGACCCGTCTCGTTCTTCGTGAGCGACTCGCGCTCGGAGCGGACCCACTTCAAGATCGACGATCCCCACTTCTTCAGCGAGGAGCAGTGGCAGGCGCTGGAGGGCTGGGCGCGGCGGCTGACGGGGCCGGGTGTGCTGGTGCTCGGCCAGCCCCTGTTCGGCAAGAAGGGCGACTGGAAGGAGCCGGCGCTGCGGGACTACGAGGGCGACTTCGTCCGCCTGTGCGGCGTCTTCGAGACGGCCCTGGCGGGCGGCGGCGAGGACGGCCTGCCCCACGACATCCTCATCCTCACCGGCGACATCCACCGGGCCCGGCACTTCACGGCCACGCTGGCCGGCATGCCGGGCACGGGCGAGGTGCACGAGCTGGTGTCGTCGGCGGCGTCGCAGATCGGGCCGGCGATCAAGTCGCCTCACATCGACGACGACGCCCTCAAGTTCACCGTGGCGCGCGACGCCGCCTCCGGCCCGCGGACGTGGGACGCCCGGCCCGTAGCGCTCATCCCCGACCTCATGCCGTCGGCCGACAACAACCTCGCCGTCATCCGCATGACGCCGGGCACCCGGTCGGCCGATACCGGCCAGCCCCGCGTGCGGTTCACCCTCGCCATCTGGAGCCTGCGGCCCTTCGCCAAGGTGTGGTCGCGGCTGCTGCACCGGGCGCGTCCAAAGTCACTTTCCCGCCTCTACGAGAAGGAGCTGGAGCTGCGATGATCCGGAACTCGGGCGCGACCCGCAAGAACCCCGCCCTCGAGCAGCTACCGGCCGAGGACTTCACCAGCGGCAACGTCGCCTTCTTCGAGCGGGCGCTGGCCCGGCTGGGCGAGAAGGACCTCGGGCACGACGGGCGCCTCACGATCGGATTCGTGGGCCAGCGTGACCTGCCGGGCGTGATGCTGCGCCGGGCGCAGGCGATCCTGCGATGGGACCTGCGGCCGAGCCTGTGGTCGCACTGCTTCCTCATCACCGAGCCGCGGGGCGACAAGCCCGTCGCCGACCTGGCGGTCAGCGAGGTCGTGCTGCACTCGCGCACGGGCGCGTTCCCCGACC
>JBOGIC010000433.1:0-2013 GCA_050744985.1 Acidimicrobiales bacterium | reverse complement strand
CCGGCAAGACCGGCTCCACCGACAACAACCTCAACGCCTGGTTCGTCGGCTACACGCCCGAGCTGTCCACGGCGGTGTGGATGGGTTCGCCGGGCACGGTCCAGCGCGAGATGTCCAACGTCGGCGGCATCCGGGTGTACGGCGGGACGTACCCGGCCATGGTGTGGGGCGCCTACATGCGGGCGGCTATGGTCGGCCATGCCCCGCTGCGGTTCACCGCGCCCGACGCGCTGATCACACGAGCGCCCAAGCAGCTCAAGATCGAGGGCGAGGTCGTCCCGGCGGAGGAGAAGCCGAAGCCCGAAGACGACGGGCCCACGACGACCCACCCCGCCGCCGGCGGTCCGGCCACGACGACCGGCCCCAATGAGAACGGCGGTCAGCGCCCGACGACGTCGTTCAACTTCGATGACCCGTTCACGACCGAGGAGGACGTGCCGCGCACCACGCGGACGTCTCGCGTGCGACCACGCGACCTGACCACGCTGCCGCCCCCCTAGTGCTCGTCCGCCGGTGACGCCGTTCGACGACCTGCTCGTCGTGCAGGAGCACGACACCGCCATCGACCGTCTTCGCCACCGGCGGGCCACGCTGCCCGAGCTGGCCGAGCTGGCCCGCATCGAAGAGGAGCTTGTGGCCCTCGAGCGCACCCTCGGCGAAGCCGCCGCCGCCCGGGACGACGTCGCCCGGCGGGAGAAGCGCCTGGAGGACGAGGTCGCCACCATCGAGGCGAAGATCACCGAGATCGAGGGGCGGATGTACTCGGGCGCGGTGACGGTGCCGCGGGAGTTGCAGGCCATGCAGGCCGAGATCGAGTCGATGAAGCGGCGGTGCAGCGCGCTCGAGGACGACATCCTCGAGGCCATGACCGAACGGGAGCCCCTCGACGCCGACGTGGCGCGCCAGGAGGCGACCCGCCGGCATCTCGATGACGAGGGCGCCCGGCTGCGGGGGGCGGTCGCCGAGGCCCAGGCCACCCTCGACGCCGAGCTGGCCCTCGAGGCGGCGGCGCGCGATGCGGCGGCCGGGAAGGTGCCCGCCGCGCTGGCGACCCTCTACGAGCAGCTGCGGGCCAAGCTCGGGGGCGTCGGCGCGGCGCGCCTGGTCAACGGTCGCTGCACCGGCTGCCACCTCACCCTACCCGCCACCGAGCTCGACCGCATACGCAAAGAGCCGCCCGACACCCTCGTCCGCTGCGACCAGTGCAGCCGGATCCTGGTCCACTGAGCCTTTACTCCGCGCCATTGGGGCTCACAGGTACCGGTTACGCGGATTAAATCGCCTTGGTTCTCTGGTTCGTGGGCTTCGCCCTCGCAGTGACGTGGCTCGTGTTCCACGACCCGGCCATCGACTACCGGATGGTGACCCTGGGCGCGCTCGTCCCCAACGTGCTGCTGCTGGTCCCGGTCGTGGTGCTGGCCGGGGTGATGCTGGCGACCCGGGGCCACCGCCACGCCCGGCGGCGGTGGCTGGCGCTGCCCATCGGCATGTTCCTGCACCTCGTCGCCGACGGCGCCTGGGCCGACGCCGGCACGTTCTGGTGGCCGTTCTCCGGCGGCGATCTCGACTGGGGGTTCCCGGCGTTCGACCGGGCGCCGGCCGCCGTGATCGTTCAGGAGCTCGCCGGCCTGGGCCTCATCGTGTGGTTCGTCGTGCGGTTCCGGCTCACCGACCCGGCGGTGCGGGGCAACTTCTTCCGCACCGGCCGGTTGCCGCGCGACCGGGTCGCCTGATGCTCTGGCTGATCCGCCACGGGCAGACCACGGCCAACGCCGCCGGCCTGATCCAGGGTCGGACCGACCCGGCGCTCAGCGACCTGGGCAGGCGCCAGGCGGCGGCGCTGGGGGCCCGCCTCCCCGCGCCGGCTCGCGTGATCAGCAGTCCTCTGAGCCGCGCCCGGCGCACGGCGGAGCTCGCCGGGCGGACGGTCGAGGTCGACGACCGGTGGATCGAGTTGGACTACGGCCGCTTCGAAGGCGAGGCCGTCCGCGACGTGCGGGCCGACCTCTGGGC
>JBOGIC010000432.1:0-13512 GCA_050744985.1 Acidimicrobiales bacterium | reverse complement strand
TCACCGTCGTCGTCCTCGGGTTCGCCTTCATCGGCTACGCCGCCGAGGAACGGGCCGACCCCCGCCTGGCCGGTTCGACCGGTCGCCTGCGCTTCCTGAGCTCGCGGCGGGTGAAGCCGGCGACGCCTTCGGGTCCCGCGACCGAAGACGCGACTGGGCCGATGCTGGCCGTGCGCGACCTCACCGTCGCCTACGCGCCCGGCGCGCCACCGGTCGTGACGGGCGTGAGCTTCGAGGCGCGGCGCGGCACGGTCACGGCCCTGGTCGGCGAGTCGGGGTCGGGCAAGAGCACGATCGTGCTGTCCCTGCTCGGGCTTCTGCCTGGGGAGGCGACGGTGGACGGCGACGCCACCTTCGACGGGCAGAAGCTCGTCGCCCGGCGCGTTCGGGGACGCCGGATCGGCTTCGTCACGCAGGCCGCCATGAACGCCCTCAACCCGGCGTACACGATCCACCGCCAGATCACCGAAGCGGCGGAGCTGACGATGCCACGCGGCGAGGCGCAGGCCCGGGCCCACGAGCTGCTCGAGCTCGTTGGACTGCCGCCCGAGGCGCACGGCACCTACCCCCACGAGCTCTCCGGCGGCATGCGCCAGCGGGTCGTCATCGCCATGGCCCTCGCGAACCGGCCGGACCTCCTCATCGCCGACGAGCCGACGACGGGCCTCGACCTGGTGACGCAGGCGTCGATCATCACGCTGCTGAACGACCTGAAGGACCGCCTGGGCCTGACCGTGCTGCTCATCTCGCACGACGTGCCCATGGTGCTGAGGGTCGCCGACGAGCTCGTCATCCTCGAGGACGGCGTGGTCGTGGAACGGGGCCCGGCGGCGGCCGTGGCGGACGACCCGACGGAGGAGTACACCCGCCGGTTGCTGGGCACCCGGCTCAGCCTGATCGGAGCAGTGGCATGACCGCGATCCTGCAGATCCGCAACGCGACCAAGACGTTCCGATCGGGGCGCCGCCGGGTCACGGCCCTCGACGACGTGTCGCTGTCGGTCGGCGAGGGCCAGATCGTGGCCCTGGTCGGCGAGAGTGGGTCGGGGAAGTCGACGCTCGGCCGGGTCGTGGTCGGCCTGGAGCGACTCGACGCCGGCGAGGCCGAGTTCGAAGGTGTCGAGTACTCGTCGCTGCCCGAGCGGGCGCTGCGCCGGCTCCGGCGTCGCATGCACCTCGTCCTCCAGGACCCCTACCAGTCGCTCCACCCCGCCATGCGGGTACGCACGGCCGTGGCCGAACCGCTCGAGATCGCGGGGACCGGCAACGCTCGGTCGGCCTGTGTTGCCGATGCGCTCGAGGAGGTCGGGCTGACCCCGGCCGCCGACTTCCTGGACCGCTTCCCGCACGAGCTGTCCGGAGGCCAGCGCCAGCGGGTCGTGCTGGCGCGTGCCCTCGTCGGTCGCCCGCGGCTCGTGGTCGCCGACGAACCGACCTCGATGGTCGACGCCACCCTCCGCGGCAGCATCGTGCAGCTCATCCGCGACCTGCGCGACCGCCACGGCATCGCCTTCCTCGTGGTCACCCACGACCTCGACATGGCGGCGGCCGTGAGCGAGGAAGTCGCTGTCATGCAACACGGACGCCTCGTCGAGTGCGGCCGCACCGAGGACGTGTTCTCGGACCCGCAGGACCCCTACACCCGGGCGTTGCTGGCCGCCGCCGCCGACGTAGGTGCCGTGAGGGCGTGAACGGCGTCGCGCTGGCGGCGGTCGGCGGCTACCTCGACACGCTCGGGTTCATGATGCTGAAGGGCCTGTTCGTCAACCACGTCACCGGGAACATCGTCCTGGCCGCGGCTGATCCGGGACGATCCTCGCTGCCCGAGATCGTGATGTTCCCCGTGTTCTTCGTCATGGTCGCGGTGGGTACAGCCATCGCGGCCGGCGCGGAGCGGCGCCGGCCGTCGCTCGGCATCCCGGTCGCGCTCGCCGCCGAGGCGGCCTTCCTCGCGCTGTTCATGGTGCTGGGCCTGCGGCTGTTCCCCCAGCCCGGCGCGTCCGGCCTCGCCGCCGAAATCGTCGTCGGCGCCGCCGGCGTGTCGGCCATGGCGATCCAGACCGCCGTCACCCGCCTCGCCGGCCACGTGTTCCCGACGAACATGGTGACCGGCACGATGACCATGCTGGGCATGGACACCGCCGGGCTCCTCCTCCGGTCGCACCCATCGGACGGCGATCGCACCATCGCCGCCGCACGAGTGCGCACCTACGCCAAGGTCGTGGCCGCCTTCGCGGGCGGCGCCGCGCTCGGAGCCGTCGTGACGACCTTCTTCCACTTCTGGGCCGCCGCCCTGCCGCTCGCAGTGATCGCGGCGAGCGCCCGAGGTACCCTGCGGTCGGTGCAAGAGCCCTGCAATCGGGCCTCGTAGAACGAGGGCAACCCTCGATTGAGAAGGAGTTGCCATGTTCCCCCGCATCCTCGCCCGCCCTCCGGTTCTCGCCGCCATCGTGGCGCTCGCTCTCGTCGGCGTGGCGTGCGGCGGAGGAGGCGGCGGTGGCGGCGACGCCACGCCCACGACCGTCCCCGGCCCCACCAAGTTGCGGGTGTCTTTCGTGCCCGCCACCACCGTCCTCCCGCTGCACGTCGCGGAGGCAAAGGGCATCTTCGATCGCAACAACCTCGACGTGACCCTCGAGCAGGCGGCCAACATCTCCGACATCCCGGCCACGCTCGGTCGGCAATTCGACATCGCCCTCGGCACGGCCACCGACCTCATCCGCGCCGGCGGCGCCGGCCTCGATGTCCTCCAGGTCGCCGGGAACACGAACAGCACCAAGGCGAACCCGTTCGTCCAGCTGATCGTGCCCGCCAACTCGGGGATCACCGACGTGGCGCAGCTGAAGGGCAAGACGATCGGGTCACCGACGCTGAGCGGGGTCATCCACGCCGCCGTGCAGTACTGGGCCAAGCAGAAGGACGTGAGCCCGGCGGACATCAAGGGCATCGAGGCGCCCAGCCCCAACCTGCCCGACCAGCTCAAGGCCGGTCGCATCGACGCTGTCGAGGCCCTCGAACCGTTCGCCACCACGCTGAAGCGGGACGGCTTTGTGTCCCTCGGCGACCCGTTCGCCGCTATCGCCGACCCCCTGGCGACCAACTTCTGGATGGCCCAAGGGGCGTGGGCCCGCTCGAACCGGGACGCCATCGGCCGCTTCGTCCAGTCCCTCAAGGAGGCCCAGGGCTACATCGAAGCGAACAACGCGGACTCCCGTCAGATCCTCCAGGGCTACACGGGCCTGGCGGCGCCGGTGGCGAACTCGGTCGCCCTGCCCACGTACAACTTCGACATTCGGACCCAGGACCTGGCCACGTGGGTCAAGGTGCTGAAGGACATCGGGCAGTTCGGCGGCAACGTCGACCCGAACAAGCTCGTCCTCAGCCCAGCGTGAGCGGCGACGGCGCTCAGGCCACTCAGGCTACGACAAGCCCCGCGATCGTCGGGGCGCCGGTCGTGTGCCGCTGCCGGGACCTCGGCGTCGAGCTCCCGACCGACGAGGGTCCGCGGCGCATCCTCGAGGGGATCACCGCGGACTTTCGGGACGGCGAGCTCGTGTCGATCATGGGCCGCTCGGGCACCGGGAAGACGACGCTGCTCCGAGTGCTCTGCGGCCTCATCGAACCTACGGCGGGCTCGACGATCACCTTCCGGGACATGCCCGTAACCGGCCCCCCGGAAGGGGTCGTGTTCGTCTTCCAGAACTACGGGGCGTCCCTACTGCCTTGGCGCACGGTCGAGAAGAACGTCGCTCTGGGGCTGGAGGGCAGGGCGTCGAAAGCGGTCATCCGTGAGCGCGTCGCCGGCGCGCTGGCGACTGTCGGCCTGAGCGAGCGGGCCAAGGACTACCCGTGGCGGCTATCCGGTGGGATGCAGCAACGGGTCCAGCTCGCACGAGGATTGGCGATGGACGCGTGCGTCCTCCTCATGGACGAGCCGTTCGGCGCCCTCGACGCCATGACGAAAGGGTCGTTGCAGGACGAGCTCCAGCGCGTGCACCTGGATCGGAAGCCCACGGTGGCGTTCGTGACCCACGACATCGACGAGGCCGTCTACCTCAGCGACCGCATCCTGATCCTGAGCGGCAGCCCGGCGACGATCACGCGGGAGATCCCCGTCGACCTCCCGAGGCCACGGGACCAGCTGGCGACCAAGGAGCTCCCGGAGTTCCTGCGCCTGCGCCGGCAGGTCTACGACGAGATCGTGCGGGACGATGGCTAAGGGGCTGGTGCAAATCGCTGTCGGCGCTTCGCGCCGAGCGGCCGACTCACTGCGACCAGCACGTTTGCTAAACGAATCGGTGCCAAACCGATCGTCGGCCGCCAAAGATCGGCTTTCACACCAGCCTCTTAGAAGGCTGCCCAGGGTCAACGTCCTCGGCCTGCTGACGGCGGCCGCCTTCGTCGGGGCGTGGGAGCTCGCCGTCCGGTCCGGGCTCGTCGACTTCGATTTCCTCCCCGCCCCGTCCGGCATCGCCGCCTCGCTCTTCTCGACCAGGAACGTCGTCGCCAGCGTCGTCCATACGCTGCGGTCGACGCTCGTCGGCTGGCTCATCGCCGGGGTGCTCGGGGTCGTCCTGGGGCTGGGGCTGGGGTTCTCGGATCGCGCCTGGCGCTGGTCGATGGCCAGCATCGAGGTCGTGCGGGCGATCCCCCCGATCGCCCTTGTCCCCGTCGCTCTGTTGCTCTTCGGCTTCTCGCTCGAGATGGAGCTCACGCTGATCGTCTACGTCGGGACATGGACGGTGCTCGTCAACACCATCGACGGTGTGCGTGGTGTCCGCGCCGAGATCCTCGACGTGGGCCGCATACTGCGCCTGTCCACGTTCGCGAGGATCCGCAAGCTCGTGCTGCCGGCGGCCATGGGGTCGATCGTCGTCGGCCTGCGGTTGGCGCTGTCGCTGGCCCTGGTCCTTGCGGTTGTCGCGGAGATGATCGGCAATCCCCGCGGGCTCGGCAACGCGCTCGTCCGCGCCCAGCAGGCGTTGCAGCCGGAGCAGATGTTCGCCTACGTCCTGATCATCGGCGTGATCGGCGTCGGCCTCAACAGCGCGTTGCGATGGGGCGCCGCCCTCGCCCTCCCGGCGCTGGCGGCGGGGCCGGCGCAGGGGCCGGTGACGTGATGGGGGCGGCCCGGCCGCGTTCCGCCTTCCCCCCGCTGCGCGGCCTCCTGCCGCTGGCCGTACTGCTCGTGGTGTGGCAGCTGCGAGCATCCGACAGCTCGCCCTACTTTCCGCCGCCGTCACGATGGATCGAGGGTCTCGGGGATCTGTGGAGCAACGGCACGCTTTGGCCGGCGACCGTCCAGACGCTCACGACCTTTCTGGTCGCCCTCATCCTCGCGACCGTCATCGGCACCCTGCTGGGTCTGATCGTGGGCGGCTCGCGCCGCGCCGACCGGGCGCTCGGGCCGACCCTCGAGTTCGCGCGAGCCATGCCACCCGCCGCCATCGTGCCCATCGCCGCGCTACTCATCGGGTACAACCCGACGATGAAGGTCGCGGTCGTCACCTTCGCCGCGGTGTGGTCGATCCTGCTCAACGCCCGTGCCGGGGTGCTGTCGCTCGACCCGGTCCTCCTCGACACATCGCGGTGCCTGCGACTGAGCCGGTTCGACCGCGCCCGCAAGTGCACGCTGCCGGCGCTGCTTCCCTCGATCTTCCTCGGCGTCCGCGTGGCCGCGCCGGTGGCGCTCGTCATCACGCTGCTGGTCGAGATCCTGACCCGGGTGGACGGCATCGGCGCGCTCATGGCCACCGCCCAGCGGAGCTACCTCGCGGGCCAGGTCTACGGCCTCATCCTGGTCGCCGGGGTGTTCAGCTTGCTCGTGACCGGCCTGGTCTCGACCCTCCAGACCTACGCGCTGCGCAATCGCCCGCCGGCCTGAGGGACCGCCAACGAACAACCCGCGCGGAAGAGGAGGCGTCAGTTCGCGTGGCGGCTTCCGAAAGCGCAGGTGGTGCTTCTGGAGCCAGGATTCCGGAGGCGAACTGACGCCTCCTATTGCCTTACTTGTTCGTTGGCGGGCCCTGACGCCGCAATGCCGGCGCAACCGGCAGCGGTAGCACTACCGCATCACCTACGAAGGGAGAACACCATGGCCGCAGTCCTGGGATACCACCACGTGAGCCTCAGCGTGACCGACCTCGGCAAGAGCGCCGAGTGGTACGGGGAGGCGCTGGGCTTCGAGGTCGACGCCCAGATCGAGGGTGCGGGCTTCCGCCGCACGCGCCTGCGGGCCCCGGAGAGCGGGCTGACCCTCGCCCTCACGTCACATGACCAGCAGTCTGGGGAGGCGTTTGACGAGCGTCGTGCCGGCATCGACCACATCGCCTTCAACGTCGGGGGCGTCGAGGCGGTGCAGGAGCTCAAGAGCCGGTTCGAACGGCTGGGCGTCGTCCACTCCGAGGTCAAGCACCCCAAGCCTGGCACCGCCATGATCACCCTCCGCGACCCCGACAACATCCAGCTCGAGGTGTTCGGCGGCCCGGTCAACGGGGTCGTCGCCGCGGGCCAAGGCGCCGTGTGACCACGGTGGACGGAACGGCAACGTTGCCGACCACGCCCCGGGCGCCCGGGGCGTGTCCCCGGCGCGGATGCTCAGCCGCGGCTTGCGCCGGCGCTGTGCGGTCTGTGGGAGCGGCCGGCTGTTCACGGGCTGGTGGAGGATGCGCGACCGCTGCCCCGGCTGTGGCTACGTCTTCGCCCGCGAGGACGGGTTCTGGGTCGGGGCCATGCTTATGAACTTTGCCGTGACCGAAGCCCTCGTCGCCGTGCTGTGCATCGTCCCGTTGATCGCCGTGCTGGCGGCGAACCCCGACGCCAACATCCTCCCCGTCGTGGCCGGCGGCCTGGTCGCCGTGCTCGCCGGGCCCCTCGCCTTCTACCCGTTCTCGCGCACCCTCTGGGTCGCGCTCGAGCTCATGGTGCGCCCGGCGCACAGCCAGGAGCCCGACGACCGCCGGTGAGGGCGTCGCGGCCGCCTACCGGTCCTGGGAGACGGGGAAGAGCCCGACGAGCCGCTCGAGGTCGGCCCGGTCACCGCGGAACGAGAGGGTTCCGGCTCGCTCGGCATCGTCGACGGCGAGGCCGGCGAACGCCAGTTCCTCGAGCGTCCGGGGATCGGTATGGAGTACGAGATCGGGGTGGGCGGCGGGCCCGCGCCCGATGTCGATGGCGCCATGGTCGACGGTGAGCCGGAAGGTGTCGGTGGCGAACCGGACCTCGACGACAATGCGCATCGCGGTCGCGGCCGCGGCCGCCGGATCGAAGGTGTTCTTGAGGGCGAGCATCGCGGCGTCGCACCCGATCGGCCGCTCGTGCGGGAATGAGGGCGACTCGGCCCCCCAGCGTTGCAACCCCATCAGGATGGGCTCCAGCTGGCCCCCCCATTCGGTCAGCTCGTAGACGTTGGCTGAGGCCGGCGGGGGAAGCCGCCGGCGGCGCACGACGCCCGCCTCCTCCAGCTCCCGCAGCCGCTGGGTCAACACGTTGGGGCTGCTCTGGGGCAGGCCGGCGTGCAGATCGGTGAAGCGCTTCGGGCCGAAGAGCAGGTCACGGACGATGAGCAGCGCCCAGCGCTCCCCGACGAGGTCGAGGGCGTGCGCCGAGGAGCACCCGTCGCCGTAGCTCCGCATCGAGCTCACGCCTTCAGAATACCGGATTTCTCCTAGTTCCGCGATGATTTCTTGTTTTCTAGGAAGTCTTAGTCCTAAACTAGGAGTACACGGCCAGGAGGCACCGATGATCCGTCAATTCCTGTTCCCGAACCCGGTCCTGCGCCGCATGGCGCCGCTGTTGGCGGCCTCGTTCACGGGCGGCATCGCCCTGTGGGTCCCGGTCGAGAAGCTGTTCCTGGGCGAGATCGGCTTCACGCCGCAGACGATCGGTCTCATGGCCGCCGCCTACGCCGCCGTCGTCCCGGCCTTCGAGATCGTGTCGGGGATCCTCGCCGACCGCTGGAGCCGCCGCGGCGTCCTCGTCGTCGGCAATGTCGGCGCCTTCCTCGCCGTACTCGTCGGCGGGATGAGCACCAACGTCACGTCCTACCTCGTCGCCGCGCTGCTGCTCGGCGTGTACTTCGCCATGCAGTCCGGCTCCCTCGAGGCCATCGTCTACGACACCGTCCTCGAGGAGGCCGGCAACAGCGAGCGGTTCGAGTCGACGCTCGGTCGCGTCCGCATGGCCGAGAGCGCCGCGCTCGTGCTGGGCGCCCTCGGCGGCGGCGTGCTCGCCGCCATCACGGCGCCCCGGGTGACGTACTTCGCCACGCTGCCCTTCGTCGCCGTCTCGATCGCGTGCCTCCTGGCGTTCCGCGAGCCGCGGCTCCACGCCAGCGACGAGCGACGGTCGCTGCGGGGCCACGTCGCCATGACCTTCGGCGTCATCCGCCGTGACCGCCGGCTGGTCCCGGTCGTCGGGCTCCTGGTGCTCACCGCCATCCTCACCCAGGCGGTGTTCGAGTTCGGACCGCTCTGGCTGGTCGACGGCGGCGCCGGACCGGGCGCGTTCGGCCCGTCATGGGCCGGCTTGATGGCGGCCCTCGGCCTGGGTGGCGCGCTGGCGGGGCGTATCCGACTGGAGCGCCCCGGCACCGTCCGCACCCTGCTCGGGCTGCTCGTCGGCGCGGCCGCCACGCTGCTCCTGACCAGTCACGCCGTCATCGCGACTGCCGCGCAGGTCGTGGTCGTGATCCTCTCGGTCGTCTTCGGCATCTACCTCACGCGGGTGCTGCACGACGCCGTGCCGTCCGATGTGCGCGCCGGCGTCTCCTCCGGGATCGGTGCGGTCACCTGGGCCGCCTTCGTGCCCTTCGCGCTCGGCTTCGGTGTCCTCAGCGAACGCATCGGCGTGCGGTTCGCGGGCTGGATGATCGTGCTTGTCGCCGCCGGGGTCGCCGGCCTGCTCGCCACCCTCACCGTGGTCGAGCGCGACGAGGGCCGCGTGCCGGCGCTCGCTGGGTGAGGGCGTCTGGGTCAGCGGCTGCGTGCGACGGCGTCGCCGGCGGCCCGCTCGACGACGAGCTTGCCGATGCTGCGGCCCCCGTCGATGCTGACGGCATCGAAGTCCCAGTGGATCCCGGCGTACTGGCGGGACAGGGCCTGCTCCTCGGCCCGCTGCCGGAACGCATCGGCCTTCGCGGGGAACAGCGACGTCATGACCGCCTCCGCGCCGCCCGCGTACCCGGCGCTGCCCGACGGGTAGGCCGGGAACCGGGGGGTCGGAAGGTACGGCGTCCACGTGCGGTCGATGCCGCTGTCCCGGATAGCGTTCTCGGGCCGCGGGTACCAGTAGGCGTACTTGGCGTCCCACACCGAGACACCGCCGTCGGACATGGCGATGTTGAGCATGGCCACCGCTCGGACCAGCCACGGCACCGTGAACCGCTGGTCAGGGTCAGACGCCGTGGCCGCCTCCACGAGATCCTTGGAGTAGGTCTCGTTGACGATGCCCGCCGGCAGCGGCGTGCCCTCCGCACCCTCCCAGTACTTGGCGATCGCCTGCTGCTCGGGTGTCAGGTTCTTCTTGATGTCGATCAGCTTCTGCGCCGAGGCCTTGAGCTCCGCGGAGTTGTAGGCGGGCGGGGGCGGCGGGCGGAACTGGCTGTTCGAGCTGAGGACGAAGGTCTTCCACGTCCCGGCCACGGGTGCGATCGGCGGCGACACGCTGCCGGGCGGCGGCTCCCAATAGGCCGGGCCCCGTCCGATGCCCGCCGGCCGGCGGCCGTCCCACACCTTGTCGGAACCATCCGCCTTGCCGTAGGCGATGACCTTGTCGGCCACCTGCCGGCCCAGGTCGAGCCCGACCGACACGTCGGTCGATGTGTTGGTGCCGGCCTGCACCCGTGACTGCGCCGCCTGGTCCGCCATCTCGTCGAGCCGGAGGGCGGACTCGTCCGGGTAGAGGTACGCCAGCACCCGCGACGCGGCGCCGGCCATGGCGGCGTGCTCGGACGGGTACGAGGGGTCGGCGGACGCGGGGATGGCCCGGTCGACGCCGCGGGGTGGGTCGACGTCGTACTGGTACTTCCAGTAGTAGGCGGCCATGACCGCGTCGGCCATCGCCACGCTCACCAGGGCGTAGTTGCGCGAGGACAGGGGCGGGTCCTTGGCGCGCTTCGACACGAACTCGAAGGCCTGGTCCATCCACGGCTCGGTGGGAAGGGGGCCGCTCCACTTGTTGATCGTCTCGACGACTTCCGGCGTTCGTTCGTTGGCCAGCCGCTTGACCTCGTCGAGGTCGGTCTTGGCCTGAGGCGAGCCCTTCGCCGGCGGGGCCGGCACCGTGACGTCGCCGGGCGACGCCAGGATCCATGTCGTCCAGCCGCCGGCGGTCGGCTCGGCCTTGGTCGTGCTGATGTCGTTGTCGCCGTCACCGCACGCCGCCAGGACCGCGCCCAGGACGAGCGCGGCAACGCCGGCCCGCCCCATCCGCCCGCTGGCCACTGCCGTCGATCGTGTCCTCACGGATATCCTCCCATTGCTGTGTGCCTGCCCCACGAGCGACGGTAGGGCCCGGCCGTAACCGGCGCGTTACGCCGCCGTAACCACCCGTTTGTTCCGCGCCAATAGGGCTG
Source organism: Acidimicrobiales bacterium (assembly GCA_050744985.1). Lineage (GTDB taxonomy): Bacteria > Actinomycetota > Acidimicrobiia > Acidimicrobiales > AC-14 > JBOGIC01. The sequence continues at coordinate 2,940 of JBOGIC010000432.1, read as the reverse complement.
TGAGACCCCTCTTCTGCAGATCAAACGGGATGGGTCGTCGGTCACGGATAGGCGCCCCAACGGATCGACGCCGCGACGGCGGCGCCGGCCAGGAGGGCACCCAGCGCGGCGAACGGGGCGGTGACCTCCCGGGGCTGCTTCTGGACCGTGACGTCCTTCGGCAACTCGGCGAAGACCGACCGCAGCTGACGGGCGTCTTCGGCGAGGTAGGAGACACCGCCGGTGCGCTCGGCGACCTGCTCGAGGGTGGCGTTGTCGGCCCGCAGCGCCGAGCGGCCGCCGCCTCCCCCCCCGAAGCCTCCTCCGAATCCCTGCGTGTCGCCCCCCAGCTGTTCCGCGGAACACGACAGCGAGGTCGGTTGGTTGGTGCCGAACCCGATCGTGTAGATGCGAACCCGGCGTTCGACTGCGAACGGCACGGCCTCGAGCGGGGTGACGCCACGCGTGTTGGCGCCGTCGGTCAGCAACACGACGATGTCCGACACGAAGCCGCCCGTCGGGGCGGCCGTGGGCGCCGCCGTCGTGGGCGCCGCCGGCACCCGAGCGACCCCGAGGCCGGCGGCCGCCAGATCGCCCACCGGCTTGACCTCGCGGTTGACCTCGGCGATGGCGTCGAGCGACTTGAGGATGGCCGCACCGATGGCCGTGCCGCGTGCGGTGGTGAGGCCGTCGATGGCGGCGGTGAGCGCCTTGCGGTCCGTCGTCGGTGGGACGGCGAGCTGGGCGAAGCCCGAGAACACGACGAGGCCCATCCGGGTGCCGGAGGGAAGGTCCTCGACGAAGTCGCGGGCGGCGTTCTGGGCGACGGCCATGCGATTCGGGTCGACGTCGATCGCGCACATCGACCGCGACACGTCGAGGGCGAGGATGATCGCTGTTCGGGCCGTCGGTATCTCCCGGACCATCTGGGGACGAGCGGATGCGACCGCGAGTACGCCGAGGCTGGCCACCAGCAGCGCGACGGGCAGGTGGCGCTGCCAGCGCGACCGGCGCGGCAACACCGAGCGCAGGAGGCTCACGCTCGAATAGGTCACCGCCTGCTTGCGCCGGCGCGCCATCGACAGCAGGTACACGCCCAGCACCAGTGGGATGGCGAGCCCGAGGACCAAGGCGAACGGCCAGGTGAGCGTCACGTCACATCACCCGCCCGAACCACAGCACCGACAGCAGCGCGCCGGCGAGGAGGATCACGACGCCCGCCGCCGAGAACAGCGCCGTGACCTCCGTGTGCTCGGACACGACCTTGAAGCGGAGATCGATCGACTTGGAGATCTCGGATAGGCCGGCGGCGTCATCGCCCTGGTAGTAGGACCCGTCGGTGATCGTCGCCACCCGCCGGAGCAGATCGGCGTCCAAGGCGGTGGCGACGCTGAAGCCCTCGATCTGCACCACCGTGCCGGCCTCGGTCCCGATGCCGATCGTGTTGACCCGGACGCCCGCCACCGACGCCAGCTCGGCCACCGAGATCGGGTCGGGCCGGCCGGTCTCCTCGCCGTCGGAGACGAGCACGACGGAGGCCGACCCGAAGTAGCCGATGTCGACCTGGGCCGCGTCGCTGGCGAGGGCCTGGGGGTCGACGGACACGGGCTTGCCGGCGATCGCGCTGAGCGACGTGATCAGGGCCTGGCCGAGCGACGTGCCGCCTTCGGGGGTCAGGCGGTCGATCGAGCGGAGCACGTCGGCGTGGGCGTTCGTCGGCGTCTGGACGATCACCGCGCCGTCCCCGAACGCCACGACACCGATGCGGACGGCGGGCGGTTGGCGATCCACGAACGCCCGCGCCGCGCTCTTGACCGCATCCATGCGGCTGGGCTCGATGTCGGTCGCCTCCATGCTGTTCGACACGTCGAGGGCGAGGATGACCGTGCCCTCGCGGCGCGGGACCTTCACCGTGGTCATCGGCCGTGCCATGGCCACGATGAGGACCGTCAGCGCCGCGGCGAACAGCGCGAACGGCACGTGGCGTCGTGCCCGCCGGCCCCGGCGGGCCGGGACCGGCGTCGTGACCAGGCCCTGCTCGGCCAAGGCGGCGGCCCGCCGCGCTCGGCGGCGCCTCGACGACGCATAGGCCGCGACCGTCGCCGGGACCACGACGAGCAGCCCCAACATCCAGGGCGAGCGGAAGGTCATCCGCGCCCCCGCCGCCTTCGCGACTCGACGATGCGCACGAACGCGGCGACGAGGTCGTCCTCGGTGGAGATGACGTGAAGGTCCACCCGGGCCCGCCCAGCCTCATCCCGGATGGCCCGCGCCCGCTCTTCGCCGGCCTGGCGCAGGCGGCGCCGGAACTCGGGGTTGCTCGAGTCGACGAACAGCTGCTCGCCGGTCTCGGCGTCCTCGACGACGAGGAGGCCGGCATCGGGTAGGTCGAACTCACGGGGGTCGATCAGCCGGACGGCCACGACCTCGTGCCGCTCGCTGAGCCGCAGCAGCGACCGTTCCCATCCCGGTTCGCTGATGAAGTCCGACACGAGCACGACGAGCGAGCGCCGGCGGATCATCCGGGCCGCCGCGTCGAGCAGCCGGCGCAGGTCGGTGACGCCGCCCTTCCCGCCGGTCGGACGTTGCAGCTCGTCGATCAGGGCGAGGACCTGGTTGCGACCCTGCCGGGGCGGCAGCGTCCGGACGCGCTCGTTGTCGTAGACGAGAGCGCCGATCCGGTTGCCGCCCCGTACGAACAGCTGCGCCGTCGTGGCGGCGACTTCGCACAGGACGCCGTCCTTGGTGCGGTGCACGGGGCCGAAGCTCATCGACGGCGAGTGGTCGAGCAGGAGCCATGCCGTCAGCTCCCGGTCCTCGGCATACTGCCGTACGTAGAGCTGGTCCATGCGGGCGGTCACGTTCCAGTCGATGTGGCGGACGTCGTCGCCGCTCTCGTACTCCCGCACGTCGCGGAAGTCGGTGCCGTGCCCGAGCAGCGGCGTGCGGTAGTTGCCCTGC
>JBOGIC010000431.1:0-2815 GCA_050744985.1 Acidimicrobiales bacterium | reverse complement strand
ACCCAGCGCGCCTCGCGCACCCGCGCCATGGCCGTCTCGTGGGCCACGGTGCCGATCTCCTCGCCCGATCGGAATGACGCCACGCCGATGTCGCGGCCGACGCTCTCCCGGAAGTAGTCGACGGCCTTGGTGGCGACGTCGTCGGCGTTGCTCTGGAAGCCGAAGGGCGTGTCGATCGCGACGGCGGGCACGGGCGGCGGCCCGAGACGGGCGAACAGCTCGCGGTGCACCTTGCTCATGGTCGGGCTCGTCTCACCCGATCCCATGACGACCAGCAGCCTGGGGAGGGTGTCGGCCACAACGCCCACGCCGCCCACGCTACGACGCGAAGAACCCGTCCCCGACCGCCCCCGCGAGCACCGCCGCGACGGTCACCGGTTGCTGCACGTGCAGGTCGTGGTCGCCGCCCTCGAACCAGATGGCCCGCACCCCGTGACCCGCTCGATCGTGGGCGCGCTGCACCTGCATGCGCTTCCGGTCGTCGGGCCCGGCGAGCAGCAGGAGCAGCGGCACGGTCAGCCGCTCGAGCAGCGTGGACGGGCGCTGCTCCCACAGGGCGCGCAGGATGCGCAGGTGACGCTCCCGGGTGAGCCACGGCTCGACGGTGCCGTCGGGCCGCACGTGCAGGTTGGCCATCGTCGCGGCCACACCGGTGTCCGACCAGTGCGGGTACGTCCGCCGGATCCGGCGTTCCACGTCGACGGCCGGCGTCCCGGCGAACTCGGGAGGGGCGAGCGCCTGCAGGCAGTCGGCCCACTCGGGCCACTCGTCGACCAGTTCGAGGACCCCACCGTCCACACCGACGGCGCCGTCGAGGCGATCGGGCGCGGCCACCGCCAGCTCGACCGCCACGTTGCCGCCCGTCGACTGGCCGGCGACGATGGACCGTTCCCAACCCAGGGCGTCGAGCACCGCCAGCAGGTCGGCGCCGAAGGTGGCGAAGTCGTAGCCGCCGTCGGGCTTCTCCGACTGCCCGTGCCCACGCAGGTCGACGGCCGCCACGGCGTGGCCACGCTCGTGCAGCGCGTCGCCCACCGCTTCCCACGTGCGGCAGTTCGACGACAACCCGTGCACGAGGAGGAACGCCGGCCGTCGTTCGCGGCCCGGCCACACCAGCGCGTGCAGCCTTATGCCGCCGGTGCCCGGGAGCCGTTCCACCGTGAGTGGCATTGGGCCATGATGCCCGGCGTGGTGCGCAAGGCCGTGCTGCTGGCCATCGCCCTCGTCGCCGTGGCATGCGGGGAGGGGCGGGTGCCGCGGCCCGCGCCCATGACGCAGGCGTGCATCGAGACGGGGGACGGACCGGCGCCGGTCGACTGGGCGAACCTGCGGAACCCGGTCTACTCGCGGCCCGACGCGGCGGTGAAGGACGTGGCCGCGCGGGTGGTCGACGGCCGGTGGCAGCTGCTGTACAGCCACGTGCGCGACGACCCGTTCCGCTTTCGCATAGGCCTCACGTCGAGCCCCGACCTGGTCTCGTGGTCGCCGGTCGGACTGTGGGACCAGCCCGAGGTCGGCGGAGTCGCCTCGCCCGACATCACCCGGTCACCGGGCGGCGCCTACATCGTCACCTACAACTCCCACACCCGGGACCGGGCGGGCGACCCCAAGCTGTATTACCGGACCTCGCTGGACTTCCGGTCGTGGTCGCCGGCCCACCGGCTGGCGCCCGACGTGCGCCCCCGCCCCGACGACTACCTGATCGACGCGGCGGTCGCCCACACCCCCGCCGGCCTGGTCCTCGGGTACAACCGCAACGCCGACGACTTCGAGGTGGCCTGGGCGGCGAGTGGTTCGGTCGACGGTCCTTGGCGCCGGCTCGGCGTGGCCGATACGGGGCCGCTCGAGAACTACCAGTTCCTCCTCATCGACGGCACGTGGCACGTTCTCGGCACGACCATCCCGGTCCACCGCGAGCTGCTGTTTCGGCTGAACGGTCCGCCCGGCGAGCCCGAGGGCTGGCGGCACTGGACCCTCGTGCGGGAGCTGGCCATCCCGTCCCAGGCGTGGAACCGTCCGCCCGGCGAGGTGGCCAACGCGCTGTTCCTCTGTGACGCCCGCGCCTTCGACGGCTACTGGTACGCGTTCTACGCGGGCAGCACCGAGCTCGACCGCTTCGGCGGCCGGGGCCACGCCAAGGTCGGCATCGCCCGCAGCCGCGACCTGGTCCGGTGGGAGGTGCCGCCCGAGCGGTAGCCCGTCACTCGGTCACCGTAAAGGACGAGGAGGCCCCGACCGTCCCGACCTCGAACGTCCAGGTGATGACGAGGGTGTAGGTACCGGGCGGGGCCTGGGCGCAGGTGTCGACGCAGGTTCGCTGGTCCCACGACGTGGTCAGCGGCACCGACTCGCCGGGCTGGACGGCCCGGTCCGCCCAGATCATCGCAGCGTGCGCGAGCTGGACGACCTCCTGGCCGGCGGCGTTGCGGATCGTCCAGGTCAGGGGCGGCCCACCGCCCTTGAGGATGCACGGCCCGGTTCCGCGGTTAGAGGCGCTGCCCTGGATGGATACCGTCGCGCCGGGGGCGTAGGTCGCCTGGCCGGTGCTGGCCGTCGCCACCAGGCTCGAGCGGGTGCAGGAGTCCACGGGGATGGCGGTGGTGGTCGGGTTCCCCAACGGCGGCGGGCTCGGCTCCGGATCGGGCGGCGGCGCAGTCACTTCCGGTTGCGCGATCGTCGTCGACGGGCCCGACGCAACGGTGGTCGCGGTCGCCGTGGTCGTGACGGGCGAGCCGGCGCTGTCGGTCGCGGGCGGGGCGTCGGGTGCGGCGGTCGTCGGTGTCACCACGGTCGAGGCCGGGCGCCCGGCGAGGGT
>JBOGIC010000430.1:0-2179 GCA_050744985.1 Acidimicrobiales bacterium | reverse complement strand
CCCGTCGGCGGCCGTCCGGCTCGCCCGCTGTGGCTGCGCTGGGTGGTGGCGATCATCGTGGCGTCGTTCCTCGCCCTCAACGCCTACGGGCTCTGCAGCACCTACGGGGACGTCGGTTTCCACTGATCGCTGGGCGGAGGCGACCGCGGCCGTCGCCGCCGCGGACCCGGCCCTGGCGGAGTTCATCGCCGGGTTCGGGCCGTGCACCCTGCTGCGTCATCGCACACCGGGTGGCGCGTTCGGGGCACTCGCCCGCGCGATCTGTTACCAGCAACTGGCGGGGGCGGCCGCCGGGGCGATCCACGCACGGTTCGTCGCCCTCTACGACGGGCGCCCCACAGCCGAGGCGGTGGCGGGAACGCCCGAGGCGGTGCTCCGGTCCGCCGGCCTGTCCGGGGCCAAGGCGGCGTCGATCCTCGACCTGGCCGTGAAGGTCGCCTCGGGGGACGTGCGGATGGGCGGATGGGCCCGCGCCACCGACGAGGCGATCGTGGAGCGGCTGGTCACGGTGCGCGGCATCGGCCCGTGGACGGCGCAGATGTTCCTCGTCTTCGAGCTGAACCGCCCCGACGTGTGGCCGACCGGCGACCTGGGCGTGCGGGTCGGCTACGGTCGCATCCACGGCTTGGCGGCGCCGCCGTCACCGGCCGAGCTGGCGATCCTCGGCGACCGCTACCGCCCCTACCGCACCGTGACGGCGTGGTACTGCTGGCGGGCGGTGGCCGCCCTCCCCGCCTTTTAGCTCGGTTGACGCTAGCCGCGCACCTGGCCGAGCAGGCGCAGCACGTACCAGAACAGCAGCATGACCGAGGCGAAGAGCTGCACGGAGGCGCCGACGTAGGCCTCCTCGGGGTACCGGCGGAGGATCGTCTGGGTCTGGTAGAGGATCGACGCGCCCGCGAGGGCGATCATGCCCAGGGAGAACCACACGCCGAGCTCGGTACCGAACAGCACGGCCACGACGATCAGCAGCAGGGCGACGACGCCGCCCCACATGATGAGCGGCCGCATGAACGACAGGTCCTTGCGGGTCGTGTAGCCGACGACGCTGAGGCCGGCGAAGGCGGCGACGGTGATGGCGATCGCGGCGACCACGGTCGACGTGCCGCCGTCGCCGCCCGAGAAGAACCAGTAGAGGACCGGCGCGAAAAGCAACGAGTACGCGGCGGCCAGGCCGAACAGCCCGGCGTACTGCCGCTGGGTGTTCATCACGTCGTGGGCGGCGTTGGTCGCCAGCCAGCTCACGATCATGAAGCCGCCGAGAATGAGCAGCCAGGCCATGCTGGCGCCCTGCAGGTAGTTGAAGATGCCCTCGGCGATCCCGGTGGCGAGCAGCACCGCCTCGATGGCGGCGAACGCCACGATCGCCAGCACCAGGTGCTGGTACACCTTGACCATGAAGTCGCCGCGCGTGGCTTCATCGCGCTGCGCAACCGGCACGTAGCTCATCGGTGCTGCCATCAGATTCCTCCAGGCCCCTTGTTCTGTGCTCCTCCAGGGTACTTGCCTCAACGTCGTACGCACGGACCCGGTTCCGGAGGATTGCCCGGGCGGCCCAGGTACCATCGCAGTAGCGAAGAACGAGAGGGAGAAGCACACGCCCGTGGGAGGGGGGGCGTCAGGCGACGCCTTGACGCCGATCGTCGCACGCTTGCATCCCTCCGACCGCGTGGAGGCCTTCGCCCGCGCCGTGCTCCGCCGGGTGGCCGAGCCGCAACTCGACCTGGCCGACCCGGCCGGGACGGCCGCGGCGCTGGCAGATGCGTTCGCCTTCGTGGACGGCCGGGCGCCGGGCGAGATCCGTGTCCGGCTCATCGACCCGGCCGTGACCCTCGACGGCAGCCGGCCGTCGGGCACGGTCGTCGAGGTCAGCTGTGAGGACCGTCCCTTCATCGTCGCTTCCGTCAAGGACGAACTGCACCGGCTCGGGCAGCGCGTGGCGCGCATCTTCCACCCCGTGTTCGGCGCCGAGCGCGACGCGTCGGGCCGGGTGACCACGGTGCTCCCGGCCCGGGCCGCGGCGCGTCGCGAGAGCTTCCTGCAGGTGGTGCTGGTCGGGCACATCGCCGACGCGGCCCGCCCACCGCTAGAGGCCGCCATCCGTCGCGTGCTCCGCGACGTGTTCACGGTCACGCAGGACCACTTCGCCATGCGCAGCGAGCTCGAGTGGGTCATGGCC
>JBOGIC010000429.1:0-3461 GCA_050744985.1 Acidimicrobiales bacterium | reverse complement strand
TCTCGGTCTACACCGAGGTGCGCGACGACGCCGTGTCGATGTTCGTCCGGGACTGGGGCAAGGGGTTCGACGTCGAGGCGATCGGCCCCGACCACCACGGCATCCGGGAGTCGATCCGGGGGCGGATGGACCGCAACGGGGGCACGGTCGTGATCCGCAGCAGCCCGGGCGAGGGGACCGAGGTGCAGCTCAGGATGGGCCGATGAAACCGACGCTGGTGCTGGTGGACGACCACCACCTGTTCCGGGCCGGGGTGCGGTCGGAGCTGGGTGAGGCAGCCGACGTCGTGGGTGAGGCGGCGGACGTGGAGTCGGCCGTGCAGGTCATCCTCGAGGCGCGCCCCGACGTCGTGCTCCTCGACGTCCACCTGCCGGGGGGCGGCGGGCGGGCGGTCATCGAGCGGGTGGCGGCCGAGGCGCCCGACGTGCGGTTCCTCGCCCTATCGGTGTCCGACGCCGCCGAGGACGTGATCGGCGTCATCCGGGCGGGCGCACGGGGCTACGTCACCAAGACGATCTCGGGGGCCGACCTGGCGGCGGCGATCCAGCGTGTGGCCGACGGCGACGCCGTGTTCTCACCCCGCCTGGCCGGCTTCGTGCTCGACGCGTTCACGGCCGGCCCCCCGACCGGCGATCCCGAGGTCGACCAGCTCACGACGCGGGAGCAGGAGGTGCTGCGCCTGATCGCCCGCGGTTACCCCTACAAGGCCGTCGCCCGGGAGCTGTCGATCTCCGCCCGCACGGTCGAGACCCACGTCTCGTCGGTCCTCCACAAGCTCCAGCTGACGAACCGCCACGAATTGTCCCGCTGGGCCGCCGAGCGCCGCCTCATCTGACGCTTTACTCCGCGCCATTGGGGCCATAGGACCCCTCGTCTGCAAACCAAACGCCGAGGTGCTACCAGTCCCACTCGCCGCGGGCGAGGGTGAGCAACAGGACGTGGGCGGCGCGGCCACTGGGCGTGGTGAGGGGCGCCGTGCGGTTGCCGATCCGCCCCAGGGCCCGCTCGACCGCGGTGCGGTTGCCGCGGGCGAGGGCGAGGAGGCGGTCGGCGGTCTCGTCCGGGGCCGTCATGGGGTCGAGGCTCCACGACACGGCGGCGCGGGCGATGCGCTCGTCGAGGGGGTGGCTGAGCGCGGTGCTCATCACGCGGCGCGGAGGTTGCGCCGGATCCGAGCCCGCTCGCGCTCCGTCATCCCGCCCCAGACGCCGTGGCGCTCCTTGTTGCGCAGCGCCACCTCGAGGCAGTTGCTCCGCACCATGCAGCGGGCACAGATGGCCTTGGCCGCCTTGGCCGAAGCGTCGGTGTCCGGGAAGAACACGTTGGCCGCCGTCCCTTTGCATGCCGCCGCCTGCTTCCACGTATCCCGGCCTGATGCGTCGAATGTCATGGCGAAGATGGTGCGGCACCGCCGCCGCGGGTGGAATAGGTCGATTGCCCTATTTTCGACACGCGGCGAGCGCCGCCCGGGCCGCCCACCAGCCGCACATGCCGTGCACCCCCGCCCCCGGAGGGGTCGACGCCGAGCACAAATACGCCGGTAGGCCGTCGATCGGCACGTTGTAGGGGTGCAGGGTGAGCGTCGGCCGGGCGAGCAGTTGCAGGCCCGAGAGCGACCCGCCGGCGATGTCGCCGTCCACGTAGTTGGCGTTGTGGGCCTCGATCGCGGCCGGGGCCATGACATGGCGGGCGAGCACCCGATCGCGGAACCCGGGCGCGAACCGTTCGATCTGGGCCTCGACCGCACCGGTCATGTCCACGGTGGAGCCCGGTGGCACGTGGCTGTAGGCCCAGAACGTGTGCTGATCCGGCGGTGCCCGGGTCGGGTCGAACCGGCTCGGCTGGACGCAGATCACGAACGGGCGCTCGGGGTGCCGGCCGTGCACGACATCGGCCTCGGCCGCCACCACCTCGTCGAGACGCCCGCCCATGTGGACGGTCGCCGCCCGGCCGCACTCGGAGGCTCGCCACGGGACGGGCCCGTCGAGGGCGTAGTCGACCTTGAACGACGCCGGCCCGTAGCGGAACCGCGCGAGCCGGCGCTTGTAGCCCGGGTCGAGGCGCTCGCCGGCGATGGCGATGAGCTGGCGCGGCGTCACGTCGAACAACGCGGTCCGCGTGGCGGGCAGGTCGGCCAGCGAGCGGATGGGATGCCCGGTGACGACCTCGCCGCCGAAGGACTCGAACACGCCGACGAGGGCGTCGGCGATGCGCTGGGAACCACCACGCGCCACCGGCCAGCCCACCGCATGACCGGCCGCGGCGAGCGCGATGGCGAACGACGCGGTGAGCGGCGAGCGCAGGTCGACGGCGGCGTGGGCGGCGAGGCCGGCAACGAGCGCCCGCGCCGGATCTTCGCGGAACAGTCCGTTCGCCAAGACCGTCGCCGGCCACAGGGCGCGGAGCCCGAAATGGACGATGCTCGGCGGAGGGGGCGGGAACCGGAGCACGGGCCCGAGCACAGCCGAGGCCGTCGACCCCCACCGCTCGACGATCGGGCCGACCAAGCGCCGCCACGCCCTGCCGTCGCGGCCGAGGCCGGTCGACGTCCGACCGACCGATCGCTCGATCAGGGCCGCCGTGCCGTCGGGCAGGGGGTGAGCCAGGGGGGCATCGGGGTGGACCCATTCCAGCCCGTGCTCGGCCAGCGGCAAGGATGCGAAGAGCGGCGACGCCGCGCCAAAGGGGTGGGCGGCGCTGCACACATCGTGGATGAAGCCGGGCCGGGTCAGCTCCTCGGAGCGGGTGCCGCCGCCGGCACGGGCCTCCGCCTCGTACACGACGACCGACCACCCCTCGCGGGCGAGCGTGATCGCCGCCGCCAGTCCGTTGGGCCCGGCGCCGACGACGGCGGCGTCGTACACCCGGGCGACCTTACGCGATATCAGTCCTGCTGCAGCACGGACAGGACGTTCCCCGCCGGGTCCTTGAACCAGGCGATCGGCGGCCCCTGATCGCGCATGATGCCCTTGTCGTCGACGACGTCGTAGCGCTCGAACTGGATGCCGCGCTCGCCGAGCGCATCGACCGCCGCGTCGATGTCGTCGACCGGGAAGTTGAGGATCGTGAACGTCGCCGGCGTGTGGTCGGGCTTGGGATAGACGAGTGTCGGCCGGTCGCCGGCGATGTGGAGGGTGAGCATCCCGTTCTCCTCGGTCACGCGCAGGCCGAGCGTCTCGCCGTAGAAACGCTTGGCCGCCGGGATGTCGTCGACCGAGAACCCGCTGAATGCCTTCGTGGTCTCGAACATGGTGCGACCTCCTTTCCGGTACGACGACCCGACGGCCCGGAAATCATCGGTAGACTGGTAACCCCCGGGCGTCACGAGCTCCCCGCAGGATGCCCTCCCCCGAAAGGCTCATTCGTTTCATGCCGGCGCGTCCAGACCTGAGGAACGTGGCGATCGTGGCCCATGTCGACCACGGCAAGACCACGCTCGTCGACGCCATGCTGTGGCAGTC
>JBOGIC010000428.1:0-6046 GCA_050744985.1 Acidimicrobiales bacterium | reverse complement strand
GCCCCCGCGCCTGCCGCCGCGGCGGCGGCACCCACGCCCACGGCCGCTGCGGCACCGGCGGGCTCAGCGGCCATGCCCGACGCCGAGGCGTGGGCGTGCATCCGCCAGCTCGAGTCGGGCAACAACTACGCGAGCCCGAGCGGTGGCGCGTACCAGTTCCTCGACAGCACGTGGCATGCGCTCGGGTTCGCAGGAACGGCCAGCGACTACCCGCCGGCGGTGCAGGACGAGGCCGCCTTGAAGCTCTACGCGCAGTCCGGCTGGAAGCCGTGGACAGTGGCGCCCCTCTGCGGGCTGGCGTAGCGGCTACTCCGCCTCTTCCTCGCCGGGGCGCCGGATCTCGCCGAAGCGTTCCTCGTAGCCGGTCATGTTGAGGTTGAGGGCCCGGAGGATCTCGAACACCAGCGTGGGCGGCACCTTGACGCGGGCGGTGACCCGGCACGGCACCCGCACGACGGGGCCATCGGGCGTCTCCAAGGGCTCGGCGGGAAGGGTCGCGGCGAAGTCGAGGGTGAACTCGTGAGCCGTGTGCCAGACCCCGAGGAAGTTGGCGAACACGCCGCCTTCCAACTCGGGCGGCACGCGGATCTCGTACTGGGGAGGCGGCTCCGCCGCCGGCTGGTCCGACATGGTCCGACGTTCTAGCCCAGGTTTGCCCAAACCCTTGCCGGGTAGCTCCCTTTCAATGCGGATTGCCGAGATCGCCCCCGTGTGGGTGCCCGTCCCGCCGCCCTCGTACGGAGGGATCGAGTTGGTCGTGAGCCTGCTGGCCGATGGTCTGACCGAGCGCGGTCACGACGTGACGCTCTTCGCCGGGCGCGGATCTCACACGGCCGCCACCTTGGTTTCGCCGGTGGAACGGTCGAACCGCCTCGAAGACCTCGGGGACGACATCACCGACGAAGTGGTGCACGCCCTGCCCGCCTACCTCGAAGCCGGCGACTTCGACGTCATCCACGACCACACCGGTTTGGGCACGGCGCTCGGGGCCGTGCTCGATAACCACCCGCCCGTGGTGCACACGCTCCACGGCCCGTGGACCGACGCCAGCCGCCGCTTCTTCGAAGCCGTCAGCCCGCCGGTTCACCTGATCGCCATCAGCCAGGCCCAGGCCGACGGCAACCCCGACGTCAACTACGCCGGTGTCGTCCACAACGGCCTCGACCTCGACGCCCACCCGTGGAGCAAGGAAAAGGATGACTACGTCGTCTTCCTCGGCCGGTGCAACGCCGAGAAGGGCCCGGAGGTCGCCGTCGAGGCGGCCAACCGCGCCGGCGTCCCCCTCACGATCATGATCAAGCGCTCCGAGCCCCAGGAGCACGCCTACTGGGAGGAGCATGTGGTGCCCGTGCTCAGCGGGGACGAGCGGATCATCTTCGACACGGGGCACGACGAGAAGGTCGAGCTGCTCGGACGCGCCCGGGCGACGCTCGTGCCGATCCAGTGGCCGGAGCCGTTCGGCCTGGTGATGATCGAGTCGATGGCGTGCGGCACACCGGTGATCGCCATGTCACGGGGCGCCGCGCCGGAGATCGTCGACGACGGCACCACCGGCTTCCTCGTCGACGACATCGACGGCATGGTCGAGGCGCTGGGGCGGGTGGACTCGATCGACCCGGAGGCGTGCCGCGACCGCGTGAGCGAGAAGTTCTCCGCTGACGCCTTGGTCACCGGCACCGAGCGCGTGCTCGAAGAGGTTGTCCGCACCGCCCACATTTGATCCGCGAAACAGGGGTCTCAGAGCCCCAATGGCGCGGATCATTCGGTCAGCAGGCGCTTGACGAGCTTGCCGCTCTCGGTGCGGGGGAGCTCGGGGCGCACCTCCCACGACCGGGGGACCTTGTAGCCGGCCAGTCGTGCCCGGGCATGCGTCTCGATCTCGGCCACGTCGACGGACTGCCCCGGCCACGGCTGGACGACGGCGTGGACCCGTTCACCCCACTCGTCGTCGGGCACACCGATCACGGCCGCGTCGTACACGTCGGGGTGGCCGTGCAGCACCGCCTCCACCTCGGCCGGGTACACGTTGACGCCGCCGGTGATCACCATGTCGACCTTGCGGTCGCAGATGTAGACGTAGCCCTCGTCGTCGATGCGGGCCATGTCGCCCACCGACTTCCACTCGGGGTCGGCCAGCTCGGCGAGCGGCGGGACGTCGCCGTGGTAGCCGTCGATGGCGAGCGCCGTGCGGATGAACAGCTCGCCCTCCTCGCCCGGCGGCACCTCCTCCCCGTCCGCGCCGACGACCTTCAGCTCGATGCCGCCGTACGGCCGGCCGCACGAGCCCGGCTTGCGCAACTGGTCCGCGGGACCGAGCACCGTGGCGATGCCCAGCTCGGTCGAGCCGTAGACCTCGTAGAGGAAGCCGTTCCCCAGCTTGGCCACGACATCCTGCTTCAGGGCATACGGCACGGGCGCGGCGTTGGCGATCAACGTGCGCATCGACGACAGGTCGGCGGCCGCCACCACGTCGGCGCCGAGGCTCACGATGCGCTTCAGGTGCGTCGGGGTGCAGAACGTCGACGTGACGTGATGGCGCGTCACGAGATCGAGCCACACCGTCGGGTCGAACTGGCGCAGGACGACGACCGTGCCGCCCAGCAGGTGGGTGATGAGCGCGAACGCGTTGGGGCCCGCGTGGTACAGCGGCCCGCTGGTGAGGTGCACCTCCACGGCGTTCGGGTCACGCAGGCCTTCGGCCGTGCCGAAGTTGAGCGCGCCCAGCATGGCGGCGAGCACGGCCCGGTCGGTGCGGGACCGCACGGCCCCCTTGGGCCGTCCCGTCGTGCCCGACGTGTACATCATCGCCGTGCCCAGCCCGCCCGGATCCGGCAGCGGCGGCTCCTCGGGCGACCCCTCCGCCAGCACGGCGTCCCACTCCGCCATGTCGACGAAGGTGCGCACGCGCGCCAGCCGGTCGCGCACGCCGGCCAGCGCCGCCGCCTGCGCCGGGCCGGCCACCACGACGGTCGCCTGGCTGTCCTCGATGAGGAACTCGAGCTCGCCGGCCGTCAGCCGGTACGACAGCGGGACCGCGGCCAGTCCCAGCTTGCGGCACGCGTGCATGGTCACCAGCACCTCGCGAGCGTTCGGTGAGCACCAGATCAGCCGCTCACCGGACTGCGCCCCCCGCGACCGCAGGGTGTTCGCCAGGCGGTTCACCTCGGCATTGAGCGACGCGTAGGTGGTGGCCGTGTCACCCTCGATGATCGCCACCCGGTCGGGCGCCGCGGCAGCATAGGCCGCGATCGGGTCGGGCGGGGCGGACATCCGGTAGGGAGCGTAGCCACGAAGACCTACGATGTCGGCAGATGAGCGGGGGCCTGGAGCGGGTGATCGATGCATACGTAGCGGCCTGGAACGAGCCCGACGCGGCGGCGCGCGCGAAGCTGCTCGACGAGGCGGTCGTCGACGAGTTCGTGTTCGAAGGACCGAGCGGGCACTTCCGCGGACGGCCGGCCGTCGAGGAGCTGATCGCGGCCATGCGCGAGCGGATGCCCGGCACCGAGGTCATCCGCATCGGCGACTGCATTGTCCGCGCCGGCGGCGAGCCGCCCCGGTTCGGTTGGGAGATCCGCACGGTGTCGGGCCAACCCCTCCTGGCCGGCACCGACAAGGCCGAGGTGGGCGACGACGGCCGGCTGCGGCGGGTCGAGATGGAGGGATTCGGCGGCACGTGAACGCCAACAGGCAAGGAGAGCGACCAAGCGTGACGATTCAGGAAACCCCCCGTCAGAAGGTCGACCGGGACGAGGTCTTCCTCGAGTACACGAAGAGCATCTGCCCGGTCTGCAAGACCGTCATCGACGCCGAGGTCAACGTCAAGGACAACCGCGTCTTCCTACGCAAGCGCTGCAAGGAGCACGGCAAGTTCGAGGCGCTGCTCTACAGCGACGCCGAGATGTACTTCGACTCGCTGCGGTTCAACAAGCCGGGGACGATCCCGCTCGAGACCCAGACCGAAGTCGTAGACGGGTGCCCGCTCGACTGCGGGCTCTGCCCCGAGCACAAGCAGCACGCCTGCCTCGGCATCATCGAGGTCAACAGCGGCTGCAACCTCGACTGCCCCATCTGCTTCGCCGACTCGGGCCACCAGCCCGACGGGTTCGAGCTCACCATGGAGCAGGTCGAGGCCGGGCTCGACGCCTTCGTGCGCTCCGAGGGCGAGCCCGAGGTCGTGATGTTCTCGGGCGGCGAGCCGACGATCCACCCCCAGATCCTCGACTTCCTGCGGATGGCCAAGGACAAGGGCATCCACATGGTCACGCTCAACACCAACGGCATCCGCCTGGCCCACGACCGCAAGTTCATGGCCGACCTGGCCGAGATCCGGCCGCTCGTCTACATGCAGTTCGACGGGTTCGAGGAGTCGACTCACCGCGCCATACGCGGGCGCGACCTGCGGGCGGCCAAGGAGAAGGCGCTCGAGCACTGCGCCGAGTTCGGCATCAACGTGTCGCTGGTCGCGGCCATCGAGAAGGGCCTGAACGAGCACGAGGTGGGCGACATCGTCCGCTTCGGCGTCAAGCACCCGGCCGTCCGATCGGTCGCCTTCCAGCCCGTCACCCACTCCGGCCGTCACGTCGAGTTCGACCCGATGCAACGGCTGACCAACGCCGACATCATCCACGGGCTCGTCGACCAGGTGCCGGAGTGGTTCCGCATCTCGGACTTCGTGCCCGTGCCGTGCTGCTTCCCGACGTGCCGGTCGATCACCTACCTGCTGATCGAGGACGACCTGGTCGTGCCCGTGCCGCGGCTCGTCAACGTCGACGACTACCTCGACTACGTCAGCAACCGGGTCATGCCCGACATGACCGTGCGCGGCTCACTCGAGAAGCTGTGGTCGGCGTCGGCGGTGCCCGGCACCGGTGACAGCGGCAACACGACCGCCCCACTCGAATGCGCCACGTGCGGCATCGACCTCCCCGAGGCCCTCAAGGAGCTCGAGGAGAAGTCGTTCATGATCGTGATCCAGGACTTCCAGGATCCGTACACCCTCAACGTGAAGGCCCTGATGAAGTGCTGCGTCGAGGAGATCACGCCCGACGGCCGGCTGATCCCGTTCTGCGCCTACAACTCGGTCGGCTACCGCGAGCAGGTGCGCGAGCAGCTCTCGGGGGTGACCATCCCGACGATCGTCCCCAACGCCGGGGAGCTGCAGCCCGTGCTGATCACGACCAAATATGGGTCCAAGACCCACGACGGGAACGGCAACGGCCACACGCCGAAGGACGCCACCAACATCGGGAAGAACCTCCGGTGAGCATCCAGGACGAGCAGGACGTGAAGGCCTGCTGCGCCCGGACGTACCAGCAGGACGTCGTCGCCCTCATCCTGGGCGAGAGCTACCACCCCGGCGGGCTGGCCCTGACTCGGCACCTGGCCGAGTGTCTGGGCCTCAAGGCCGGCCAGCGCGTGCTCGACGTGGCCAGCGGGCTCGGCACCACGGCGTTCCTGCTGGCGTCGGAGTTCGGCGCGGAGGTGGACGGCGTCGACCTCGGAGAACAGTCCGTCGCCAACGCCAATGCCAAGGCCGCCGACCTCGGCGTGACGGACAGCGTGCGGTTCCACGTGGGTGACGCCGAGCGCCTGCCGTTCCCCGACGCGTCCTTCGACGCGGTCGTGTCGGAGTGCGCCTTCTGCACGTTCCCCGACAAGCCGACGGCCGCCGCGGAGATGGCCCGGGTGCTCAAGCCCGGCGGCCAGGTCGGAATCACCGACGTGGCGCTCGACCAGAGCCGGCTCGCCGAGGAGCTGCGCAGCCTGGCCGGGTGGGTCGCCTGCCTGGCCGACGCCCGCCCGCTCGACGAGTACGTCGAGATCCTCGCCGCCGCCGGCCTGGAGACCACCCACACCGAGTCGCACGACGACGGCCTGGCCCGCATGATCGAGCAGATCGACGCCCGGCTGGTCGCGTTCAAGATCGCCAAGCTGCCCGAGATCGAGTCCATCGACTTCGACCTGGCCCGAACGCGCACCGCCCTCGCGGCGGAGGCCGTGCGCGACGGGATCGCCGGCTACAAGCTGCTCGTCGGCGTCAAGG
>JBOGIC010000427.1:0-7330 GCA_050744985.1 Acidimicrobiales bacterium | reverse complement strand
CACGCATGACGCCCGTCGGCTGGATCGTCGTCTCGCGCCGGTCGACGACGGTGTCGAGCTGGCGCCCGTTGTTGAGCGCCGCCGGCACGAAGTCCGACCACGCCGCCGTCGCCACCGCCGCCTTCACCTCGAGGGGCACACCCTCGGGGCTCGTCAGCGGGACCGACGTGCCGTCGGGCTGCACCATGCGGTTGCGCAGCACCGCGTGCAGCAGCGTCTGCCCGGCGCCGTAGGACTCGCCCGTCACGGCGAAGCCGGGCAACGAGAGGCCCTGGTCGACGAGGCGCCCGACGAGGTACTGCGCGTCCCGGATCTCGTAGCGCGTGTCGGCGAAGTGCAAGAAGTCGTCGGACGGGCAGTGGGTCACGCCCAAGCCGTTGCCCTCGATGATGTCACCCAGCACCGCCCCGCAGGAACCGACGACGCCCCGCGAAGTGAAGTTGACGACCAGGTAGCCGCGGTGGGCGAAGAAGTTGTTGTTGTACTGCGCGCCCATCATCACTGAGTGGCCGCCGTCGGGCTTGGTAGCCTCGAACAGGGTCTTGCTGGTGCTCCACGGGTGCAGCATCACGAGGGTGGGCCACGGGCCGTCACCGGTGGGCGGCAGGGTCACATCGACGTCGAGCGGGAAGCCGTCCCACGAGGCGATGCGCCCACCGCCGGCCCAGTTGGGGTTGCCCTTGCAGAACCGCACCCCGCCCACCTCGTGGCACGTGATGCCCAGGGGTCGCGGGCCGTCGGCCACTTTCGGCCGGCCGATAACGACCCCGGCCACGACGAGATTGAGCGCCACGACCAGCAGCAGGCCCGCAGCGAGGCGGCGGCTCATTTTGGCCGAGGCGTGAACGTCCGGCTGGCGTGGCGTTCGACCACCACGGTCCGCGCCGCCCGGTCGCCGAGGCGCTGGGAGAGGTGTGTGTTCCAGATCCAGATGGCGCCGAACAGGAACGGGATCACAAACGGGATGGCGTCGACGAGGCGCAGCAGGTTGCGGACGATCGAGCGACCGAAGCCGATGCGCCCGCCGTCCACTCCGAGCACGCGGATGCCGGCGGCCGCCTTGCCGGCGGTGGCGCCGAACCCGGCCTCGGCGGCGACGAAGTACACCAGGGCACCGACGAAGATCAGCAGCGTCCCGACGGCGCCGAACTTGAACCCCAACGGGCTGTAGCCGACGGTGCGGTCGGTCAGGTTGGCGACAAGGAGGACGACGGCGTAGACGAGCAGGAGGTCGATGATGAACGCCGCCATGCGACGCCCGACCGTGGCGAGGGTCATCGGCGCCCGATCCTCACCATGCCCTCCGCCACGGGCGCGGAGCATAAGCGTCTAGCCCGTGGGTGCGGGCGCGGGTGCGGCCGGGGCATCCTTGCGCAGCAGGCTGAGGGCGACGGGCGGGAAGACGATGACCGACAGCAGCCCGGCGCTGACCAGGGCGGCCGCCGTCACCGGCGAGATCTCGCCGAGGATCAGGCCGATCTGGGTGGCGGTGACGATGAACGGGAGCGAGGTGGCCTGGAGCAGCCCGGCGGCGATGGCTTGGCGACGACCGACGGCCGACGCGTAGAGAAGCGCCGGCACGCCCCGCACGATGAGGAGAGCGACGAAGAACAGCGGGATGCGCAGGAACGCGGACGGGCTGTCGAGCAGCGCCTCGAGGTCGAAGCGCAGGCCGCTCGTGACGAAGAAGACGGGCACGACGAAGCCGTAGCCGATGGCCTCCAGCTTGAGGCGGAAGTTCGGGTGCGTCGACATCGTGTCGCGGTCGACCAGGTTCAGGATGGCGCCGGCGAGGAAGGCGCCGAGGATGGCCTCCAGGCCCAGGGTCTCCGCCAGCGCGACGAAGGCGATGAGCAGCAGCACGGCGAGGCGCACGCGTATCTCGGCGGTGGTGTCCTGCAGCTTGACGAACACCATCTCGAGGCGCGCCGACCGTTCGGCACGGGAGAGGACGATGGCGGCCACGGCGGCGAGCAGGGCGAAGCCGATGAGGAGGATCAACTTGGTGCTCGTCTCCGCCGCCTCCGTCGAGAAAAACAGGGTGAGCAGGACAACGGCCGCGAAGTCGGCGACCGAAGCGGCTGCGATCGTCAACTGGCCCATCTCGCTGCCCGCCTGCCGGGCGTCCTTGAGCACCGGCACAATGAGCCCGAGCGAGGTGGCGGACAACGTGATGGCCACGAACAGCGGGTGCTTCACGATGTCGACCGCGCCGAACGCCAGCCCGGCCACCACACCGAGCGCCAGCGTGAGCGCGAACCCGAGGCCGGCGAGGCGGAGCAACCGTCCCCTGAGCCGGGCCAGGTCGATCTCCAGGCCGGCGAGGAACAGCAGGAAAGCCAGCCCGATCAGCGCCAGGATCTCGATCGGCAGATCGACCTCGACCCAGCCCAGGCCCGACGGCCCGACGACGATCCCGGCCACGATCTCGAGCACCACCGCCGGGATGCGCAGCACCTTCGGAAACAGCCCGACCAGCAGCGGGCAGAGGAACGCGATGAGCGAGACGACCAGCAGGCCGTCGAAGGAGACATCGGGCATGGCGGGCGCCGCTACAGGCCGTACGCTTCGAGGAGGCGGAGCCAGACCTCGCTCACCGTCGGGAACGACGGCACGGCGTGCCAAAGCCGGTCGAGGGTCACCTCGCCGACCAGCGCGATCGTCGCCGAGTGCAGCAGCTCCTGCATCTCGGGGCCGGTGAAGGTCGCGCCGACGATGACGCCCCGGGACTGGTCGACGACCAACTGGCTCGTGCCCTTGATGCCGTTGCCCTTGGTGTACGCGCCGGGGACGTTGCCCGTGCCGTAGGTGACCGTGCGGACGTCGATGCCCGCCTCCCGGGCCTGGGCCTCCGTCAGACCGACCGCGCACACCTGCGGATCGGTGAACGTCACCCGGGGCACCGCGCCGTTGCTGGCCACGTCCGACACGTCCCGGCCGAGGATGTGGTCGCCGGCGAGGCGTCCGTGGTACTTGCCCATGTGGGTCAGCAGGGCCCGGCCGTTGCAGTCGCCGACCGCGTACAGCCATCCCCCGTCGACGCCGAGGACGCGGAGCTGGTCGTCGGTGTCTACGAATCGACCCGCCTTCGCCTCCAAGCCGACGGTCTCCAGGCCCAGCCCGGCCGTCGACGGGCGCCGGCCCACGGCCACCAGGATCTCGTCACCGGTGAGCTCGCGGCCGTCCTCCAGCGTGGCCACAACCGGGCCGTCCGATCCCTCGCGGTGCGCCGCGGTCATCCGCGCGCCGGTCAGCACGATGATGCCCTCGGCCTCGAACGCCTCCTGCACATCCCGTCCCGCGAAGGGCTCCTCCCGGGCGAGGAGGCGGTCACTGCCCTCGATCACGGTGACCTCGTCGGCGCCCAGCCGCCGGAACGCCTGCGCCAGCTCGGCTCCGACCGCGCCCCCCCCGAGCACCAGCAGCCGCCGAGGCACGTCCTTGGCCTCGGTGGCGGTGCGGTTGTCCCACGGCCGCGCCTCGGCCAAGCCGGGGATGGGTGGGATGGCGGCGCCGGTGCCGGTGGCCAGCACGACGGCCCGGCGGGCCGTCAGCCGCTGGACCGACCCGTCCGCCTGGTCGACTTCGACGGTCCGCGGCCCGGTGAGGCGACCTTTGCCGCGGACCAACCGGATGCCCTCGGAGTCCAGCCAACTGACCTGCCCGGCGTCCGACCACGTGCTGGTCATGTAGTCCCGCTGGGCGAACGCGGCGGTCGCGTCGATGCGACCCGTCACCGCCTCGGCCGCGCCCGGTGCCCGCCGGGCGGACGCAATCACGTCGCCCGGCCGGATCAAGGTCTTGCTGGGGATGCAGCCCCAGTAGGAGCACTCGCCGCCGACCAGCTCGCGCTCGACGACCACTACGGCCAGCCCGCCGGCGGCACACCGCCCGGCCACGTTCTCGCCCGCGGGCCCGCCGCCGACGACAACCACGTCCACCTCTGGTTGCGCGTTCACGCGTCCACAGTCCCACATCGGTGCGTGGCGTTACGGTCCGACCTACGATCTGGGGATGGCGGCGCGCACGGTGCAGCCGGTGCACGCGAGGAGGTTCTGATGTCCACCTGGCCACCGTCACCAGGGGAGCCGGATCGCCCCGAGCCGCCCGCGGCTCCGCCTCCGCCGCAGCCCTACCCGCCCCAGCCACCGCAGTACCCACCGCAGCCGCCGTACCAGCAGGGCTACCCGCCCTACCAGCAGTACCCGCCGGCGCCCGGGTACCAGCCCCAGACCTACAACGCCTTCGCAATAACGTCGATGGTGCTGGGCATCATCTGGATCTACTGGATCGGCTCGATCCTGGCACTGATCTTCGGCTACATCGCCAAAGGGCAGATCAAGCAGCGGAACCAGCTCGGAGGCGGCATGGCCACGGCGGGGATCGTCCTCGGCTGGGTGGGCGTGGGCACCCTGACCCTGATGATCATCTTCATCATCATCGACGCGGCCAACGGCGGGCTCGACAGCAGCCTCAACATGATCCGGCCGGTGCCCTGACCTGCGGCTGGCTCGAAGTCGGCGACCGGGTCTTCTTCCGGCGCTACCAACCATGGGATGTGAACGTCGGCGCCGTCATCGGCACCGATGGGCTCCTTGTGATCGACACCCGCGCCGACCGGGCCGAGGGCGGCGAGCTCCGGGACGACCTGCGCGTGCTCGACCCGCGACCGCCGCGGTGGGTCGTGAACACGCACGCCCACTTCGACCACGTCGGCGGCAACCCGTGTTTCGTCCCGGCCGAGTTCTACGGGCCGGCCGAGGACCGCACGGCCATCCACCTGGGTGACCGGCGGGTCATCCTGCGCCACCTGGGCCCGGGGCACACCGGCGCCGACGTGGTGGTGGCCGTGCCCGACGCCGACGCGGTGTTCGCCGGCGACCTCGTCGAGGAGTCGGCCCCGCCGGCGTACGGCGACGACAGCTTCCCCATGGACTGGCCGCTGACGAACGCGCGCCTGTTGGGCCTCCTCGGCCCAGGCACGGCGGTGGTGCCCGGGCACGGCGCAGCCGTCGACCGCGGGTTCTGCGCCCGCCAGCAGCAGGACCTGGTGGCGCTGGCCCGGACCATCCGCCATCTCTGGGTCGGCGAGGTCCCGGCCGACGCGGCGTTGGCGGCCGGCACCGGACGGTGGCCGTGGCCCGCCGACGTGCTCGCCGACGCGGTCGCGCGCGGCTACGAGCAGCTGCGCACCGACGCGTCGTGAGCGACGGTGTGCGACGCTAAGAGCGTGAGCGAGCACCGCGTGAGATACGAAGGCCCGCGCTCGCTCGCCATGCAGGCGGCACGGTTGCTGGCCGATTCCCAGGGCATCGAGCTCAGGTCGGCCGGCTCGCCGGAGCCCTTGTCTGATTCGGCCGGGGAGACCGGCCTGACGCTCACCGTCGAAGGCACGGCCGAGGCGGTGCAAGCCGCGCTCGAGCGGATCCAAGCCGCGTTGTCGAGTGGGGCACGGCTCAGGGTCGTCGAGGGCCCCGCCCCGCCTGCTTGATAACGGACTCCTCGCCCAGCAAGATGGGTCGGTCTGAGGCCGGGGGGCACGATGCCAGCAGCATCCAGGCGGCGCAATCTGTGCGGTGTGGTCGTCGCGGCGATGTCGTTGGTGGCGGTGGCTCGCCGTCCCGCCCTCCGCCCGCGCTCAGACGCCACCTGGGGCGGCTGGCTCCGTGCCCGGGTGCGGCTGGCCGTTCGACGTCAACGCCCAACTGCTCAACATCGCCTACCCCGATACGCACACGAACTACTGGGTGCAGCCCTACACCATGACCCCGCAGAGCCCGCCGATCGTGATCACCGGCGAGTACACGTTCTCGCGCTACTTCTCGTTTGTGACCTACACCACCGACGGGCTGCCGATCACCGGAGCCTGCACGACTCCGAGATCGTGCCCGACGCCGGGAGCGTCAACCCGTTCACGACCGCCAACGCGCCGACCGATCTCAACCAGCGCGAGTACACGGTGAGGATTACGCCGACGTTCCCCACCGCCGGCCAGACGAACGTGCTGCCCGGCCTGCCGCAGGGCCAGTCATCGGTCACCGGGTGGCTCGTCTACCGGCTGTACCTGCCCAACAACCCGAACGACCCGAAGGCGGGCGTGCCCCTGCCCCGGCTCAACATCAACGGGTCGCCCCTTGCGACCTGCACCGACCTCGAACAGCGGGTGCTCGACAAGATCCTCGGCCCGGTCCTCGCCGCCGTCGTCTCCGCCGGGTCGACCGACCCGACCAAGATCGTCAACGACCCGGCGCTGTGGCGGCGCTCGCCGTCGGTCGCCGGCATCTTCGCCAACCCCGACAACCAGTACCTCGTCGCCGGTACCGAGTGGGCGCCCGGCCGTCTGGTCGTGATCCGCGGCAAAGGGCCTACGTTCCCCATCACGGAGAACCCGGTGAACGAGTCGGTCACCAAACCGACCCAGCTCCGGTACTGGGACATGTGCAGCAACGAGGCGGTCGACCCCTTCCCAGCCGTGCTCTGCCAGGCGGACGCGGACACGGCCCTCGATGCGGACGGTCTCTACACCTACGTGGTGTCGATCCCCCAGGACCGGCCGGCCAACGCCACGACCGCCAACCACGTCACGTGGCTGCCCTGGCAGATCCAGACGACGGCGACCTATCCGACATCGGTGGTGAACGGGCTGCTGTACCTGCGGAACATGCTGCCGTCGTCGACGTTCGACCAGGCGGCGCAGAACGTGCCCCAGCCCGGGGCCGGCGCCACGGCCGAGCAGTTGGCCGCCCAGGCCGCCGCGGCCATGGGCCCGTACTACCCGACGGGCGTCTACTGCGACAAGGCGTTGTTCGAGGCGAAGGGGCCGAAGGCGTGCTTCACCTCGACGGCCCCGCCGTCCACCGATGCCTTCGTCGTGGTCCCCGGGCCGGCGGCGGCCGTGCCCGCGCCGAGCCTCACCTTCGTCGGATAACGGCCTTGACTCTCCGGTACCTTGACGCGGCCGGCACGCTGAGGGAGCTCGGTGCTGGGCACCGTCGCCAAGCGCGACCCGAGCCTGGAGGGACTGGAGCTCATGAACAAGCTCGCGCAACTGTCCGCGGAGGAACGCAACCGCATTCTCCGCGACTGTTACGACGAGGTCTTCGGGGCCTCGACATCGACCCCGGGTTCGAGCCGCGGCGGCGCTCGGTCACAGCCGACTTCCCGACGACCCGACGCCGACCCAGCTCGACGCGTGGGTCGAGCTGGCCGAACTGGTGCAGGCGCCGGCGTTTCGGGCGCGGGTGCGCGGCATGGCCGGTGCCCACTCGGCGCTGCGCCAGGCGGGCTCGGGTGAGGCGGTCACCCCGGCTCGTGCGACGGGCGTCGAGAC
>JBOGIC010000426.1:0-4531 GCA_050744985.1 Acidimicrobiales bacterium | reverse complement strand
AGTTCCCTCCGAGTCGGTTGGCCCCGTGAAGCCCTCCCGCGCATTCCCCGACGGCGAACAGACCGTAGACGTCCGTTGCATGCGTATCGGGTTCGACGGCGATCCCTCCCATGGTGTAGTGAGCCGTCGGGGCCACCTCCATCGGCTCCTTCGAGATGTCGAGCATCTGGTACTCGATGAACTGCCGGTACATCCGGGGCAGCTTGGCGAGAATCTGCTCCTTGGGGAGATGGGAGATGTCGAGAAAGACGCCGCCGTGGGGGCCACCCCGGCCCTCTTGGATCTCGGTGTAGTTGGCCAGTGCCACCCGGTCGCGCGTGCTCAGCTCCATGCGTTCGGCGTCATAGCGGGCCATGAACCGCTCGCCGGCAGCGTTCAGGAGGTGGCCCCCCTCGCCCCGCACGGCCTCGGTCACAAGGGTGCCCGCCGCCTCCTCCGGCGCCACCATCCCCGTCGGGTGGAATTGCACAAGCTCCATGTCCATCACCGCGCACCCGGCGTGAAGGGCGAGGGCGATGCCGTCGCCGAAGTTCTCGTCGCGCCTCGACGAGCTGCGCCGCCATAGGCGGGTGTGGCCGCCGACGCAGAGCACCACAGCGTCGGCGAGGAACGCGGTGCGGTGCCCGTCGTGGAGGTCAAAGGCGAACGCGCCGAAGCAGCCGCCGTCGGCCACGAGCAGGCGGGAGACGTACTGCCCGTCGACGACGGGGATCCCGAGGGCCTCCGCCTTGCTGGCGAGCGTCTGGAGGACGGCGCGCCCCGTGTAGTCGCCCGCGTAGCACGTCCGCCGCCAGCGGTGGGCGCCGAAGAACCGCTGGTCGAGCCGGCCCTCGCCGGTGCGGGCGAAGCCGCAGCCCCAGTCGGCCAGCTCCTCGATGGCCGCCGGCGCCTCCCGCGCGACGGTTTCGACGATGCGAGGGTCACTGAGCATGTAGCCCTCGAGCATCGTGTCGGCGAAGTGCTGTTCCCAGGAGTCCTCGGAGTCACGCGTGCCTAGGGCCGCGTTGATGCCGCCCGAGGCCAGCGCCGTGTGCGCGTCGAGCCGTGGCCGCTTTCCGATGACGATCACCTCGGCACCGGCCTGGTGGGCGGCGATCGCCGCCCGCAGCCCGGCGGCGCCCGTGCCGATCACCAGAACGTTGGTGAGACACGTACGTTCCATGTGCGTTACTCCGCGTGCCGGGTCTGGCCCGGCGGGGTGCGGCCGGCGAGGGTAGCGGGCACGAGGGTGGCGCCTTGGACGACCGCCACGGTGACTATGAGCGCGACGCTGAGAACGGCGCCGCTCTGCCACAGGACGGTGGACGCGCTCGCAGCCCGAAGAATGGCGACATTGGCGGAGGGGTTCCGCCTGGCCCCTGCCGCCACGGCGAGCGTGACGCCCCCGCCCAGGCCGATGAGGCAGACGAGCACCAGCGCCGCACGCCACGACGGGCGCAGCCGCGTCCGAGCGAGCAGCATAACGGCGTTCACGTTGCGGCGGCGGCACCACGTCCGCCGGTGGCGGTGGCCTGGTCGTCGACGATGACGCCGTCGGCCATCACGGCCACCCGGCTGGCCTGGGCGGCGACGTTGGCGTCGTGGGTGACGAGGATGATCGTCTGGCCGTCGCGGTTGAGCCGGCGGAACAGCTCGGCGATCTCGGCGCTGCCCTCGGAGTCGAGGGCGCCGGTGGGCTCGTCGGCGAGGAGCAGCGTGGGGTCGTTGGCCAGGGCACGGGCGATGGCCAGCCGCTGGCGCTGCCCGCCCGAGAGCACCGAAGGGCTGGCACCGGCCCGGTCGGCCAGCCCCAGCAGGCTGAGGAGGTCACGGGCCCGAGCCTCGGCCGCCTTGCGCTTGCGCCCACCGAGCATGGCCGGCAGGGCGACGTTCTGCTCGACGGAGAGCTCGTCGAGCAGGTTGTACATTTGGAAGACCATTCCGATGTGACGGCGGCGGAAATGGGCCAGCACGTCTTCGCTCTGACCGGTGACGTCCTCGTCGGCGACCCGGACGGTGCCCTCGTCTGCGGTCTCAAGTCCGGCGACGACGTTGAGGAGCGTCGACTTCCCACAGCCGGACGCGCCGGCCACGGCCACGAACTCCCCCGGCTGCACGGTGAGGTCGAGCCCCCGCAGGGCGCGGACCGGGATGTCGCGGTCCGTCTCATAGCTCTTGCGCAGTCCCGCCGCCACTAGCGCAGGCCCGGCCTCGCGAGAACCAGTCGTGCCGCCGTTCGTGCTCACGGGTCGCCTCCATCCGATGGGCCCAGCTTTCGACCTCCCGCATCCTCGCGCCGGGCCCTGTCCCGTGCCCAGCGTGGCGCCATCCCTCCGCAACGGCGTGTTTCCCACACGGCGCTTGACCTGCCTGCCTGGTTCTCCCGGAGAGACTTCGTCCGTACGGTCACGTCGAGTCAACAGAAAGGAAGACCATGGACCGATCCCAGTACCGACGTCGACCGCGGCCTGTCCGCACGGCGGCATTGCAACTCGACGGGCTTTAGCCTTGAGAGCATGAGGTGAGGGTGATGCGGCAATTCACCTACACCGAGATGCACCCCTGGCCGGGCGCTTGGGCGCGGACTGGGGTGTCGTCGTCAACCCTGCGTCCCGCCGCTTCCGACTCCTCACCTTCGAGCACGACGACTGCGGCTGCCCAGGGGGCGACGACCGCCACCAAGACGACCACGAGCAGGACGGCGACACCTGGTGGAGTGGCTGGGCCCCGAATGACGGCGGTCCCAAGGACCAGCGACTCAGGCCTTGACTCGGCTGAGGAACTCAGCTTCGCCTTCGCCGAGGTGCCGGCCGTAGCGTGGTGTCGTGGTGCGGGCTCGCGGTGAGGCGCTCCTCGTCGCCCTCACGGTGTCGGCGCTGGTCCTCACCGGCTGTGGGCGAGCGGCGACGCCACCGTCGCCCGATATCCCTCCGCTGGGTCGGCTGGGCCGCTGGGACGGGGCGACGTTCGCGCCGGTCACACCCGGCGGCATCACCTCGGGTCACCTCTACGTGCTCGTCCACGGCTGGGCCGCGGGGTACAGCCGGGCCGTCGACGAGTACCCGGGCCCCGGCCCGTTGCTGGCGTGGGACCCGCAGGCCCGCAACGGGCGCGGCGAGCAGTTCCTCGAGGTCTGGTTGGCCCCGATGGCCGCGGCGCTGAGCCAGCTCGACCCGCTCGCCACCGTCGTGGCCTTCAGCTGGATCGACCAGTCGGCGACCACCGCGTCACCCTTCGGCGCCCGGATCTCGCAATCACGCACGGTCCCCAACGGCGAGCGCCTGGGGATCGCCATGAACGAGGCGCTGTCGGCGGGCTTCGCAGAGGCCGGCGGGCGAGTGCACGTGCTCGGGCACAGCCACGGCGCCAAGGTGGCGACCATCGGGTCGTTGGCCCTGACCCCACCGCCCGCGCAGCTCACGCTGTTCGACTCCGTCGACACGGTTGTGCCCGCCCTCGCCGGAGCCGACAACCACCTCGTGCCGTACCTGCGCCGGCTCCCGATCGGGCGCGGCCCGGGCATGACGTTCGTCGACAACTACTTCTCCGAGTTCGGCCGGGCGTACGGGAACGACCCCGGCCTGTCGGCGATCGTCGACGTCTCGCTGCCACCCGACGAGTTCTCGCGGTGGGAGCTGCAGGACCGCCACCTGTACCCACCGCGCTGGTACACAGCCGCGGCCCAACAGCCAGCGGCCGGCGTCGGGCCACAGTGGTCACCCCTGCTCGGTACGACCTACGAGCGCCTGGGCCCGTACTACGTCACGGCCGCCGCCGGCGACGCGGCCGAGCAGCTTGTCCTAAAGCCGGCGACGCGGCCGGCGGCCCCGACGCCGTGGTCGTTCGTTCGGCACTGGGCATGGCCGCTCGCCGACGCGCTCCTCCTGGTCGTCCTGGTGCCCTGCCTCCTCATCGTCGGGCGCCGGCGTCGAGCAGTTCGCCGTGGGTGAGCGGGACGGTCCGGGCTCAGGTCAGGCGAGTGCCTGGAGGCGCTCGGCGGTATCGGCGAGGTCGGGGTCGACGGCGGCCACCCGGCCGAACAGCTCCCGGGCCCGGGGGGCGTCCCCGACCCGCTCGTAGAGGTCGGCGAGGGCGTACCAGAGCCGCAGGTGGTGTACCGCCGGCGACCGCTTCGGCGCCACCGGGCCCTTTTCGAGCAGGGCGATCGCCTGCTTCAGCTCGCCCCGGTCGGCGAGGCTGCCGGCCATGACGATCCGCCCCTCAGTCACGAGCTCGGGCCCCGGCGATGCCCGGCGCAGCTCGTCCCACAGGGTCTCGACCTTGGCGTGGCGGCCGAGCGCCCGGTAGCAGTCCTCCAGGACCGGGTGCTGCTCGACCGATCCCGTGAGGCGGACGAAGGCCTCGAGGTGGCTTACCGCCGGGCGCCACCGGCCGAGGTGGTAGAGGGCCAGGCCGGTCAGTTCGCGCACCGCCGCGGACTGCGGCGCTTGCTCGACCAATGGACGGAGGATCCGGTAGGCCTCCGGCGACGCGCCGCGGTCCAGGGCGCGGGCGGCTTCCATGAGCTGCTTTTCAGCCCGGGGCGCTCGTC
>JBOGIC010000425.1:0-2476 GCA_050744985.1 Acidimicrobiales bacterium | reverse complement strand
GGCGACGGCGTCGGCGGCGGCGTACAACCCGACGACCAACACGTGGCGCCGGGTGCCGGACGCGCCGGGCGGCATGCCGCTGTTCGCCGACGCCGTCTGGACCGGCGACGAGATGATCATCGTCGGCACCGTGGGCGGCAGCGGCAATTCCATGCCGGTGTGGCAGGTGCTCGCGCTCGCCCCGAACAGCCCGGCGGGGGGCGGCTGGCGCACGGTTCCCCCGCCCCCGCTGCCCGTGCGCGGGTCGCCGGTGGTGGTGTGGACCGGCACAGAGCTCGTCGTCGCCGGCGGCCTGGTTGGGGGCGGCGCCTGGACCAGCGACGGCGCCGCCTATGACCCTCGGACGAACGAGTGGCGTGCTCTTCCGGGCGCACCGGTCGGCTTCGCCGGGGCGCAGCGTTCGGCTGAGCCAGTTGCGGGCGGCCGGATCGTCGTGCTCTCGACCGCGACCGACGACCCCGGTACGAGGCCGCTCCTGTTCGACATCGCCGCCGGCACCTGGGCCGCCGGACCGTCGCTCGGCTGGCCGGAGGAACGCCGGGCGCGTGAGGACGGGCCCGTATCCGAGGCGACCGTCGTCTCCACCGGCGACGCCGTCATCGCCTGGGGCGGTGGCATGTCGCAGCAGTACGACAACGGTCCCGCGATCGGGTGCTGCCGCCCGCTCGACAGCGGCGTCCGCCTCTCGCTGCCCTAGCGCCGGAGTGGCCCGGCGCCGAGGTGCTCGACGCCCGGCTCGGAGATGCAGTAGCCGCGTCCGCCCTAGAGGTGGTCGGGCGACTCTCCCATCATCACGATGAGCCGGCTCCGTGAGCCGATGCCCAGCTTGGCGTACACGTCCTTCAGGTGGTATTCGACGGCTACTCCACCAGGCCTGCGTCGATGACCGCCTGCAGTGCATGGCGTGTCTCACCGACGCTCGCGAGCGGCCGGGCCACGGTCAGCGGAGACCGCATCCCCACGACCGCGGTTGGGGCGGCGACGAGGCGCCTCGCGGTCGGAGGGCACGATGCAAGCCGGTCCAGCAAAGCGCGGCTGAACGCCCTGGGTGCCGGCCATGGCACGTCGGCCGTGGGGTCCAGGGCGTCGACTTCGGTCTCCTCGATCAGCGCCCGCAGGTACCGCGGGTTGCCGCCCGTGTGATCGCGCAGTCGCCGGACCGTCTTTCGCGTCAACGGCCGCATTCCAAGTCCCGACACGATGTCGTCGATGGCCCGATCGTCGAACCCGCCGAGCGGGATGGTCGCGCCGCCGTCGTCGTCGACCAACGTGCGCAAGCCGCCGGGCAGAGGGCATCGGCTTGGGGTGGGCAAACCGACAGCCGATCACCAACTCGCTCGGCCCGACTCCCGGGCAGACTCGCCGCCTGCTCAGGTCCTTGTCCGGTAGTGGAGGTGAACCACGCCGTTGCCGAAACGACGTTCCGCCCGCAGTTCGAGCTGTATGCGGACGTTGTTGGGAAGGGACTGCTTGCCTCCTCCGACCATGATCGGATTGAGGAACAGGTGGCACTCGTCGACCAACCCCGCCTTGAACGCCTGGGCGGCGAGGTCCGCGCCGCCCACGGTGATGTCCCGCTCCGCGGACGCCTTCATCCGCCGGACCGTGTCCGGCTCGAATCCTCGCTCGAGCCTGGTCCGGGCGCTCGACACCGTCTTCAGCGTCTTGGAGAAGACGATCTTGTCGGCCGCCTGCCAGACCTGTGCGAAGTCCAACATCAACGGCTGCTGGTCGGGCAGGAGTTCCGGCGTCTCCCACACGAGCATCGTCTCGTACATCCGGCGCCCCAAGAGATAGGTCCCGGCCTGTCGCTCGAGGTCGTTGATGAAAGCGTGCACCTCGTCGTCGGGCATCGCCCAATCGAAGTTGCCGTCCTCATCCTCCACGTACCCGTCAAGCGACGTGATGGCGGAGTAGATCAGCTTGGCCATGGTCACACACCCCTCGGTCTTGATGAGATGGCGGCACCCATCCTGGCGTGCCCCGACCGCCGGCTGCGGGGCGAGCCTCGGCCGGGCCACTCAACCGCGATGCTGCCTGCCTCGAACGTGTCGGATCGAACGGTTCCCGGGCGGCCTATGTGCGTCACCGGCCCGGGAGTTGGGGGTGCAACCGGCGCGGCTCGACTCCCGCGCGCTCTGGTGCCCGTTCGGTCAATGCCGCTCCGCGGAGAACCCTGGCGACTCAGGTCGCTGACCCGCGTAGTAACGGCGGCAACCGACCCGTTGCCAGGTATGCCGTGTTGCCGGCCTGGCCCGTCGTGGCGTTCTCGAACGGTGCCAGGCCAAGGCTCACCAGCCGTCGACAGGTCTCCGACACTTCTTGCTGCTCACGCCGTTGCGCGGAAGGTCGTCTCCCGCGAAGACCGATCGATCGACGACTTTGCCCTCTACCCGCTCTTCACCGACGAGCTCATCGCCATGATGCGCGCGCTCATTCCGGCCGAGCAGCAGCATGCCGTGGCCACGGCCGTGGT
>JBOGIC010000424.1:0-1575 GCA_050744985.1 Acidimicrobiales bacterium | reverse complement strand
GCGTCGCGATCGACTCCCTGGACGACATGCGCCGGCTGCTCGACGGCATCCCCCTCGACCGGGTGACGACGTCGATGACGATCAACGCCACGGCCGCCATCCTCCTGCTGCTGTACGAGCTGGTCGGTGCCGAGCAGGGCGTGGCCCCGGCGGAGCTGCAGGGGACGATCCAGAACGACCCGCTCAAGGAGTACATCGCCCGGGGAACGTACATCTACCCACCGCGGGCGTCGATGCGGCTCGTGACCGACACGATCGCCTACTGCGCCGAGCACCTGCCTCACTGGAACAGCATCTCGGTATCGGGCTACCACCTCCGCGAGGCGGGGGCGACCGCCGCCCAGGAGCTGGCGTTCACGCTGGCCGACGGCATCGCCTACGTACAGGCGGCCGTCGACACCGGGCTGGCGGTGGACGCCTTCGCGCCGCGCCTGTCGTTCTTCTTAAACGCCCACAGCCGTCTCTTCGAGGAGGTCGCCAAGTACCGGGCCGCCCGCCGCATGTGGTGGCGGATCATGACCGAGCGCTTCGGGGCCAAGGATGAGGCGTCCACCAAGCTGCGGTTCCACGCGCAGACCGCCGGGTCGACGCTGACGGCCCAGCAACCGCAGGTGAACGTCGTACGGGTGGCCCTGCAGGCGCTCGCCGCCGTGCTGGGTGGGACCCAGAGCCTGCACACCAACGCCTACGACGAGGCGGTCGGGCTGCCGACGGAGTTCGCGGCGCGCCTCGCCCTGCGCACCCAGCAGGTGATCGCCTACGAGTCGGGCGTCGCCGCCGAGCCGGACCCTCTCGGCGGGTCCGACTACGTCGAGGCGCTCACCGACGGGTTCGAGGCCGAGGCCCGGAAGTACCTCGACCACATCGACTCGCTCGGCGGCGCGGTCGCGGCCGTCGAGTCGGGGTACCAGCAGGGGGAGATCGAGCGCGCCGCCTACGCAACGGCGCGGGCGGTCGATGCGGGCGACGAGGTCGTGGTGGGCGTCAACGGGTTCGTCGACGCGGCGGCCGAACCGACGGTGGTGAGTGGCCTCCCCGTGGACCCCGAGCTGGCGGCCCAGCAGGCGGCTCGCGTGGCGGCCGTGCGGGCCCGCCGTGACCCGGCGGCGGTCGACGCGGCGTTGGACCTGGTCGCGACGGCGGCCCGGGGCACGGCCAACCTGCTGCCCCCGATGAAGGAGGCGCTGGCGGCCGAGGCGACCCTGGGAGAGATCAGCGACGCCTTGCGCGGGGTCTTCGGGGAGCACGGGAAGAACTAGTTGCCGGGGGCCGGGACGGCTCGTAGTCTGCGCCGCAGGTGGGGATGTTCGCGGGACCGTTTGCCGGCGCGGCAGTGCTTCTCGCGCTCGCGGGCGCGTTCAAGGTGGCCCGGCCAGGGACGGGCTCCGGGCGCTGGCTCGGCGGGGCGGAACTGGTCACCGGACTCGGCGCCCTGATCTTCGGGACGAGCGTGTGGGCGTGGGCCGTCGCCGCTCTCTACCTGGGCTTCGCCGCCTTCGTCGTGCGGAGCATGGTCCGGGGCTCCACGGCGGGCTGCGGGTGCTTCGGCGGGGCGGACGACGCGCCGCCCGGCGC
>JBOGIC010000423.1:0-4710 GCA_050744985.1 Acidimicrobiales bacterium | reverse complement strand
CACCGCACGTACTGTGGTGCCGGTGGCAAGGGCGCGGGAGCCGGCGGACTGGGACCACGACCTCGCCGGCGCGCGAGCCCTGGAACAAGAGGTGTGCGACGCCATCCGCCAGCATCCCGAGGTGTCCCACTTTGCCGACTTCACCCACGAGTGGGACCTGGACTTCGAGTTCCGGTTCGAACGAGAGACCGTACGCGTCGAGCTCAAGGCGAAGGGCGGGCCGCTGTCACGCGACTACGTCGAGCTGTGGCCCGAGGTTCCTCCCACGGATCTGTTCATGCTCGACGAGACAGCGTTCCGCAAGATGTTGTGGGAGGAAGGAATGGGATACCTCCTCGTGTGGGACCGGCCGGCTCGGCGATGGCTGTACTTCGGTCCCTGGGAGCTCGCGCTCGCGCCGCGACGACGCCTCCAACGCCTGGGGCGCAAGACCGGCGCGGACTTCCTCAAGGGCAAGCTCCTGATCGACCTCCGCACCGCCGCCGCTTCGTCGCCCAACCTCGACGTAGGCGCGTTGCTCGATGTCGTTCGGCGCAGTCGAACCGCTCTGCGACAGCCGGCGCCGATACGGATCCGCGGGTACGACGAACCCCCCGTGATCCCACGGCCACGTCCCGTCGCGCCACCTGAGCCTGCCCTCGAACCGCGGCCTGACGATGAGTTCGAGACCGATCGAACCTGGGTCGGACTCAGCCAAGAGCTGGTGGCGGGCGTCGAACAACGCTGGGGTTGGGACGCGCCGACGCCGGTGCAACGAGATGCCATCCCGGCCATCCTCCGCGGCGATAATGTGCTCGTCCTCGCCCCGACGGCGGGCGGCAAGACCGAGGCGGCCCTGCTCCCGCTCTTGGACCAGTGGCGGAGCCAAGGCTGGGCGCCCGTTTCCGTCCTCGCCCTCAGCCCATTGAAGGCGCTCCTCGACGATCAACTGGAGCGGTACCGCCGGATCGCTGCGATCGTTGGTGCTACGGCGTTCGCCTGGCATGGCGATGTGGAGTATGGGGACCGGCAGCGCTTTCTCGACGATCCGGCCGACATCCTGCTCACCACGCCCGAAAGCCTCGAGAACCTGCTATCCAAACCGAACTACCGGCATCGGCCGCTGTTCGAAAGCATCCACGCGGTGATCGTCGATGAAGTTCACGCCTTCGTCGGTACGCCTCGGGGCGCGCAATTGGCGAGTCTCGTCGAGCGGCTCGACCGCTTCACCACCACCGACCTCCAACGCATTGGACTGTCGGCGACGATCGGAAACCCCGACGATGTGCTCGGCTGGTTGCGTGGCGGATCGCTACGAGCGCATCTTGTCGTGGGCAGTGGAAGCCCGATGCAGGGAGAGGCCTTGTCGCTCGTCACCTACGCCGAGCTGCCGGAGGCGGTCGCTGCCATCCAAACCGTGACCGGCGGCGCCCGCGCGCTGGTGTTCACGAGGTCCCGGCGCCGTGCCGAAGAGCTGGCAAACGGGCTGGGCGCCCCCGTCCACCACGCGTCGCTCTCACTCGAGGAGCGGGCCGCAACCGCCGGGCGCCTCACCAGCGGGGACGTCCCGCTCGTCGTCTCCACGGCGAGCCTGGAAATGGGCATCGACATCGGTCATCTCGACCTCATCGTTCACGATGGTGCGCCCACCGGACCGGCGGCGTACCTGCAACGGCTCGGCCGTGCCGGTCGGCGCACGGGTATTCGGCGCATGGTCTTCGTTACGAACGAGCCCGATGACCTGCTGCTCATTCTCGCCGTGCTGGCGCGCGTGCGCCGGGGCGACCTCGAGACGTTGCCTCCCGGTCGCGGTGCGCGGCTGACGCTCGGACAGCAGGCCCTCGCTCTGGCCTACGAGCGCACCGTCGTGCCTCGGCGGGAACTCTTCGACGCACTTCGCTGGAGTCCCGCGTTCGCCTGGTGCCTCGACGCCATCGAGCCGACCATCGACCACCTCATCGCCGCCGGGTGGCTGGCCGTCGCCGGAGATGACCTCGTCGTCGGACAGACCGCGCACGCTCGGTTCGCCAGCCGGTTCTCCGACCTCTTGGCGACGTTCTCGGGCGGTGAAGGCGCGCTCGTACTCGATGAAAGCGGCCGCAAGATCGGTACGGTCGACTGGGCTCGCATCGCCGAACGCGAAGCCGCGGTGGCCGAGGACGATGGCTTGATCCTCTCCGGCCGGCCGTGGTCCATCATCACCGTCGACCGCGCGAAGGGCACGGTCCAGGTGCGCCCGGCGGCCAAGGGGCGCGCTCGCAGCTGGCGCGGCCCGTCGCTGGAAATCGATCGGGCAACGTGGGAAGCAGCACGTGAGGTTCTGACGGCGACCGATGTGCCGCTCGGGATGGATTCTCGGGCCAACGGCTGGCTGGAGCAGCTTCGCCACGAATGGGACCCTCGGCTCATGCACCCCGTCCGCCCGGGCGCGACCGACACCACGGTGATCGACAGCTTCGCCGGGGTCGCCGCGCACCAGGCCGTTCTTCGGGCGATCGCGCTGGCCGGCACTGCGGCCGGCCCGACGAGCGAGGTACGGGCTCCCATCGCCGCGGTGCGCCACCGGGCGTCCGAGTGCCTCGCCGACCTGGGCGCATTGCTCGACGCAGAGGCCGTACACCAGTCGACCAAGCTCCGTGTCAATCACGCCGAGCTCGTGCCGCCGGCGGTGCTCGTCGCCGAGGCGCGCCAGTACCACGTGGATGACGACGGCATTGGCCGGGTGCTCCGTCTCGCCGCCGGGGAATCGTCGTGGCCTTCCTTATACCCGAGAACTTGCGGAACCGCCGGGACGTCGCACCGGGCGTCGCACGGCTGGCGCGGGCCGTGCAGGAGGGACTCGACGACGCCGCAACGGTGTGGTTCGAGCCCTTGTTCGACGGCCAGGGGGACCGACCTGATCTCGTCGTCCTCGTACCCGACGCGGGCATCCTGGTGATCGAGGTCTTGGAGACCAAGGCCAACGCCATCCGCGGCGTCCGCGACGGACGGCTGCTCGTCGATAAGCGGGGCGAGCAGCAGGAGGTGCCGACGCCGCTCGCACGAGCCGCCGAATTCGCGTCACGGCTCTCCGGACGGATCTCGGGGTCTCGCATCCCGCCCGACGAGCGCCTGCCGGTGCGCGCCATCGGCGCCTTCCCGTACCTGACCGGCGAGGAGGCCGTCGCCAAGGGCATCGCTGGCGCCGTCCCACTCGATCGCTGCGTCCTTCGCGAGCATCTCGACGTAGGGCTGGCGTCCTCCGACGAGTTCCGGCGTCTCGTGGCCGCGTTCCTTCGTGCGCCGATGCGTGACCCGCTGTCACCCGACGCCGAGAAGGCTCACCGGGCGCTCATCCATCCCGACACGGTGATCGGATCGCCGCAGCTCCCTTTCGCCACCGTGGACACCGGCGGCGGAGGCGACGACCTGAAGGTGCTCGACCGCCGCCAGGAGGCGCTGGCGAAGAACCTCGGTGAGGGGCACCGGGTCATACGCGGCGTCGCCGGCAGCGGCAAGACGCTGGTCCTCACCTACCGGGCTCGTCTCCTGGCGCGGCACTTTCCCCACCACCGCATCCTCGTCACCTGCTACAACCGGAGCCTGGCCGGGGTGCTCTCTCGCCAGCTGCCACAACCCAACGTGACGGTCGCAACCCTCGATCGGCTCATGGACAAGGCGCGACGGCGCGCCGGCCTGGAGGTCGAGGACTTCAAGAAGTACACGCCCGAGCAGCTCGCTCAGCGCGCGCTCGATGGGCTCGATGCCCACCCGGACGCTGTCGGGCGCTTCGACCACGTGCTGGTCGACGAGGCGCAGGACTTCTCTACTCCGGCGCTCGCCTTCGCCGTGCGGCTGATCCATCCCGGATCCGACTCGCTGCTCGTCGTCGCCGACAGCGCCCAGAACATCTACCGCTCGACGTTCACGTGGAAGGCCGCGGGTATCAACGCCCTTGGCCGCACCCGGAAGCTCGACACCAGTTACCGCAACACACGGGAGATCCTCGAGTACGCCCACCACTTCGTAGTCGGCCGCACCGACTCGTCTACCAAGCCGGCTGATGACCCCGACGACGAGATGGCCATCCTGCTACCGCGGTTCAGCACCCGCTCCGGTCCTCTCCCGCATTTCCTGCTGCTTCCCTCGCCGCAGGGTGAAGTTGCCGCCATCGCCGACCACTGTCGCCAACTCCTCGACCGCGGTGTGCCTGCCGGTGAGATAGCCGTTCTGTACGGAACTCGCAACGCCGGCGGCTTCGACTGGCCCGGCCAGGTCCAGTCGGTGTTCGCCGCCCGCGCCATTCCGGTCTTCTGGGCGACGGACCCTGATCGGCGCGAGAACCGTGACCACATCGGCGAGGACGCCTCGAAAATCGTCCTGTCGACCATCCACAGCGCCAAGGGCCTGGAATTCCGGCACGTCGTGCTCTGCGGCTACCTCAGCGACGATCGACCTGACAACGCCATCGACAACCGCAAGCTCATCTACGTGGGCATGACCCGCGCCACGCACGAGCTCACGCTCACCGCCAGCGGCCGTCATCCCTACATCGCCGACCTCGACACGGAGCACGCGCCCACAAGTCACCCACAACCCGCCGGAGCGCCATGGCAATCTGCTCGTCCGACTCGCGACCAGCGGCAACCCCAATGGCGAGTTTCGTCGAGAACGCCGTTGACACAGACCACGCGTCGGCCGCCGTGGCGTCACATGGAACGCAGCAAGAACGGAAATCACCGACCGCACCAT
>JBOGIC010000422.1:0-2795 GCA_050744985.1 Acidimicrobiales bacterium | reverse complement strand
GACCTGATCGAACAGCTCCGGGGCCGCTGGCCGGACCTCCCGGTGCTGTTCATGTCGGGCTATGCCGAGGACGTGGCGCCCCAGTCGCTCGCCGGGTTCGACGTGGTCGGCAAGCCGTTCACCGCCGCCGAGCTGCTGGCCCGGATCCGGTCGCTCCTGGAGCGTGCCTCATGAGCGGCGACGACGGCACGGCGACCGGCCGGACGGT
This sequence comes from Acidimicrobiales bacterium, assembly GCA_050744985.1. GTDB lineage: Bacteria > Actinomycetota > Acidimicrobiia > Acidimicrobiales > AC-14 > JBOGIC01. The sequence goes on along the minus strand of JBOGIC010000422.1, from coordinate 2,587 downwards.
GTCGCTCGTCATGGTGGACGACCACACCATGTTCATCCAGAGCCTGGCCAAGCTGCTGTCGTTGGAGCCGCTGCTGTCGGTGGTGGCCCTGGCCGGGACGGCGGCCGGTGGCCTCGAGGCCGTGCGCCGCCACGCGCCGTCGGTTGTCCTCATGGACAACGAGCTGCCCGACGGCCTGGGGACCGACGTCGCGGCCCGCATCGTCGCCGAGCAGCCCGGGACCCGGGTCGTCATGCTCACCGCGACCGAGAACGAGGACGTGCTCTTGGCGGCGATCGAGGCGGGCTGCGCCGGCTACGTCACGAAGGTGAGCCCGGTCGACGACGTGGTCTCGGCGATCCGGGCCGCCGACGCCGGGGAGGTCGTCATGCCCCGGGCGATGCTGGCGCGGCTGTTGCCCAAGGTCCGGCGGCAGGGTGACTCGGCCGGCTCTCGCATCTCCGACCGGGAGCTCGAGGTGCTCAAGCTGGTGGCGGCGGGGCTGACCAACGCCGAGATCGGCAAGCGCCTGTTCATCAGCACGAACACGGTGCGGAACCACGTCCAGAACATCCTGGCCAAGCTGGGGGCGCACTCGAAGCTCGAGGCGATCTCCACCGCCGTCCGCGAGGGCCTGATCCGCTACCCGTAGGCGATACGGGTCAGTCGTCGCGGGGCGCCGCGGCCCAGCGCAGCACGGTGGCGAGGAGGTCCTCCTGGCGGAACGGCTTGGTGAGGTAGTCGTCCACGCCTGCGGCCAAGAAGCGCTCGCGGTCAGGTGTCGCCGTGCGGGCCGTCAGCGCGATGACGGGCGTCCGACCCACGCCCCCTTCGCGCTGGCGGAGCTGGCGTGTCGCTTCGATGCCGTCGAGGTTGGGCATCTGGCCGTCCATGAGCACGACGTCGTAGGCGCCGGTCCGCAGGGCCTGCAGGGCCAGGAGGCCGTCGGCGACGACCTCGACGGTCATCCCGGCGTTCTCCAGCATCGCGGCGGCCACCCGCTGGCTCGTTCGGTCGTCGTCGACGACCAGGACCCGCACCTGACGGGGCGAGGTGAAGCTCGTGCCCTGGGGCTCGAAGCACAATCGGGCCAGGCAGTTCAGCAGGTCGGTGCGGCCGAGGGGTTTCGACACGTAGTCCGCGAACCCGACCGACAACGCCTCCCGCCGGTCCTCGGCACCGTCGAAGGAGCTGAGCATGACCAGGCGCACGCCGGCCAGGGCGGGGTCGGCGTGAATCGCCCGGGCGAGGTCGAGGCCGTCCATGCCGGGCATGAGGCGGTCGATCAGGACGACCGCGAACGGCCGGCCCTCGGCGGCGGCGACCCGCAGCGCATCCAGTGCCTCGCCGCCGTCGCCGGCACACACGGTCCGCATGCCGTGGGCGTTCAGGATCTCCGAGACCACGGTGCGGTTCGTGGCGTTGTCGTCCACGACCAGCGCGCGGACGCCGCGCAACGTCGCCAGCAGCGGAGGCATCGGTGCGGGGGTCGCGCCCAGCGAGACGGGGACGGTGAACCAGAACGCGCTGACACCGGGGCGGCTTTCGGCCCCCCACACGCCGCCCATCAGCTCGATGAGCTGGGTGGACACGGCCAGGCCCGGCCCTGAGTCTCCGGATCCGGCGGCCAGACGCTCGGCCGGCGTGCCGTGGAACGTGTCGCGAACCTCGAACCGCAACACGGGGCGGTCGCGGCGTTCGGGCCACGCAGGCCCCTCGCGGCGTTCGGGCCACGCAGGCCCCTCGCGGCGTTCGGGCCACGCAGGCCGGTCGACGTCGATGACCACCTCGCCCGCGGTCGTGTACCGCACGGCGTTGCCGGCCAGGTTGTAGAGGATCCGGCGGAGGCGGTCGCCATCGGCCTGTACGTACGCCGGGGTCTCGCTACCGACCCGGGCCACGAGCTCGAGACCCTTCTCGAACGCTTCCGGCGCGAGGGCGCGCGCCACGTCCTGCACGATCGACGCCACCTGTACGTCCTGCACGTCGAGGCGGAGCTCGCCGTCCTGCAGCTTGGCGAAGTCGAAGATGTCGTGGACGTTGGCGAGAAGGGACTCGCCCGAGGCGCAGATGGCGCTGGCGTACTCGACCTGGCGCGCGTCGAGGTCGGTGTCGAGGAGCAGCTGGCTCATGCCGATGACGCCGTTCATCGCCGTGCGGACCTCGTGGCTCATGTTGGCGAGCACGACGGTCTTCAGCCGTGACGCCTGGGCGGCGTCGGTGTGCACCCGCAGCGTCTCGTCCACTTGGGTGCGGGCCGTCGTGCGCTCGATCAGACCGATGAGCGGCGCGCCCTCCTGCGGCCCCACCGGCCACACCCGCATGGCCAGGGACAGCTCCCGCCCGTCGCGGTGCAGGCCGAGGAACTCGACGCGGCGCTCCGGCCCCACCGCGTGGCCCTCGGCGACGAGGCTCTCGAGGACCGACGCCGAGCGGCCACGGTCCGGCCCGGGGACGAGGATGTCAACCAGGGCGCGGCCCCTGACTTCGTCCGCCGCCCAGCCGAACATGCGGGTGGCCGCCGGGTTCCATCCCGTGATCGTGCCGGCCGCGTCCAGTTCGACGACCGTGTTGTCGGTCGCGTCCAGGATGGCGTTCAGGCTGTCGA
>JBOGIC010000421.1:0-3160 GCA_050744985.1 Acidimicrobiales bacterium | reverse complement strand
GCCAGGTCCGCCGTGCGGGCGTCGCGGCCGTCGCCCGGCCGGACCGGCGCATTGGTGCCAGTGCCGATGGCATAGCCGCGCTCCTCCGCCCAGGCGGCAGCCGACTCCTTCACCCGACGGATGGCATCTCGCGCGGCGGGGCTCTGCGACTCCTCGGCCAACGTGACATGCAGCACCGTGCCCACGAGCTTCACGGTCGCGATGGGGACCGCCCGGTCGCCCAGGTGCAGCCTCAGCGCATGACTCCCGCGGCCGTATTCGAGCGACATCTCGGGCCGGCCGGGCGAGGGCGGGAACGGCAGCCTCCCCGGCACATCGGCAAGAACTGCGTCCCACGAAAAGGCCTCGCCGCTCAGGGCTGTCACTATCGCGCGGAGCGGTCCCGATCTTCGGGCCGCGCCTCGAAGAACTGGGGAGTCCGCCCAACGTAGGGGCCGACTTGGGGGGTCGGCGGCTGTGGGCCGGTTCACGCCGGGGGGAACCCCTTGCATCTGGGGTTCGGCGACGGACAGACGGCCGCCGTGGAGATCGAGCGAGGCACCGGCCCCGAGGTGATCCAACTCTCCCATCGGTTCCAGGCGGACAGAGCGCGCTACGAGCGGCGCCTCAGCGTCGATGGTGAAGACCTCGAGGAGGAGGGCCGGCCCGTGGCCGTGGGGCGGCGACGGCGCACGGTCGACCCCGCCCTGCGCACGCTGATCGAAGCCCGCGACCAGGGCGGCCGGGTGCCGTGGTGCACCCGGAGGGTGGGCATCGAGGTCCACCACATCGTCCACGTCGAAGACGGCGGCGAGACCGACCCCCGCAACCTCATGGGCCTGTGCAGCCCCGACCACGACCTGCACCACCGGGGCCTGCTCGGCATCGCCGGCGACCCGACCAGACCCGACGGGCTGACCTTCACCGACCGCTGGGGCCGGCGCATCGACCGGGCCCCACCCGTGCCGCCCGGGGGATCGCCCGTCGAGGCGGCCCGTCACCTCGGCGTAGACGCGCATCCCTTCGTGCCGCCGTCGGGCGAGGTGTGGGACGGGAGGTGGTTCGCCTGGGCCTGACGCGACGATGGCGCGTGGAGCAAGTGGCCGTTTGGGTTTCCGTTCGTGGCGACCGGAGAGGGCGAGGGTCCTTGGGTCGGGAACGCGGGCAGCGGCGCAGAGGCGCAGAGGCGCCCTCCGGGCCGCGCCAGCGGCACCACCATCGTCATCGGCCGTGGCAGTGCTTGTGCTTCCGCCCCGATCCGCAGGGACACGGCTGGTTGCGGCCGACCTTCTCCGTCACGACCGGCTCGGAAGGCGCCGGTGGGGGCCGGCGGAGTGCGTTCGCGAACGCCTCCACCTCGGTGATGGGCATGCGGGTCGCCTTCTCCTCCATCGCATCCCAACCGCAGTGCGCGCAGGCGCGGACCGGGGGAGCGTCGGTTCCACGCGGGTGCCGAGCTGCGCCACGATGTTCAGATGTCGCCGAGACTGCGGGCTGTCGCTGAAAGTGGAGCGACGTACGACGATCCGTCCGAGGATCTGCTCTACCAGTTGCTGCTGGACATCGAGCGAGGCGACGGTCGTCGAGCGAGCCAGGGCGCTCGTGGAGGGCCGCGACCCGCCTGGCGTCAGGTCTTCTTCTGTTGATCGCGACGGCTCGAACGTTTGATCATTGCCTGCGGTTGATCCCTACTATCAGTGGCTCGCGCCATGGTCGCTAAATGCTTAGCGCCGATTCTCGCGCAGTGAGTTCGACCCCAATCGGGGTCAGTCCGTCATTCGAACTCGAAGCAGAGGGTGCGCCCACCCCACCAGGGGACGGCGACCTCAGGGATGTCGGCTTGGCGTAGGACCGGGGAGTAGGTGCGCCGCTTGAGGCGGACGACGATGGCCTGGCCGCGGTTGATGATGGTGCCGCCGGTGGAGAGGAACCTTCGTTGCAGGGTGTCGGGGGTGGCGTTGTGGTAGCCGGTGAGGCGGCGCCGTAGCGAGGCGCAGACGGCGCCGGCGAGCACGGACAGTACGACGTCGAGGTCGACGTTGAGGGGAACGGCGCCGGCGAGGGCGTCGACGTGGAAGGAGCGGATGGACTCGGCGAGGCGTTGCTCGATGTTCATCCGCCGGGCGTAGCGCTCGATGATCTGCTTGGCGCTGGCGGCCCTGTCGTTGGTGATGATGACGGTGGGGGCCTCGCGCCCGAGACCGGTGACGATGAGCTGGCGCACGGTGCCCGGGTAGGCGGACAGGCTGACTTCTTCGTCGACGACCTTGGGGCGCCGGTAGGCGCCGTCGCGGTCGAGGGCGACGGTGCGCCATGCGGCGGGGGCGATGGCGGCGATGTGGCGCTGCAGCGCCGGTGAGCGCATGCGCAGGGTGATGAAGGCGATGCCCCGGGCGTCGAGCTCGCCGAGCACGGCCTGGGTGGTGACCTTCTGGTCCATCACCAGCCGGGCCGGCCAGTGGCCGGTCAGGGACCGCCAGTGCTCGGCGAAGACGAGCACCTCATTCGCCTGGGTGGCCTTGGTGAGGTCGGCGTTGGCGTACACCAGGGTCGGGCTGGCGCCGTCCTGGGCGAAGAACGACAGCACCGAGCGGGTGCGCTGGGAGCGCCGGGGCACGTAGTGCTTCTCCAAGGCGACGTCTTCGCCCCAGTGCATGATGGCGTGGAAGTCCACGTCGAGGTCGCCGCCGGCGTCGGAGACCAGGTCGGCGGCGAGCATCGCCTTGCCGAGCCCGACGAGCAGGGCCTGCTGGCGGGCGTGGGCGAGCCGGTAGGAGTAGGTGGTGAGCGCGGTGGCCTTGGGCAGGGCCGCCAACCCGGCGAAGAGCCCGGCGCCGACGTCGGCGGCGAGGTCGTCGACGTGGGAAACCCGGCGCAGCCCGACCAGCTTCAACGCCAACAGGCTCAGCACGTAGCTGGTGGCCGGGATGACCGAGGTCCCGGGGTAGCCGGCCGCTCGGACCAGCCCGGGCAGGTCCAGGGCGACCAGCTCGGGGATGGCGAGCAGCAGCCCGGCCACCTTGGACTCGGCGCTGGGGGCAAGGGCGGCGAAGTCCACCAGGCCCGCCCGGCGGGGGTGGTCCCGGTAGGGGGCGCCGCGCTCCGCGGGCGGGCGCACCGCCAGGCGGGCGAAGCCGGCCTCGGCCAGCACCTCGGCCACCCCGGTCCGGTTGAGCGGGGT
>JBOGIC010000420.1:0-1991 GCA_050744985.1 Acidimicrobiales bacterium | reverse complement strand
AACGGCCAAATCGTGTCCGCCCCTCGCCTGGCCGACGTTGCGCCGCCGACGACGGGCGTGGTCACTGGCCTCGACGAGCAGCCGGCCCGCCATCTCGCCGACCGGCTGAAGAAGTAGGGGCGGCCCTGGTGACCAGCCGCCGCGATCGAAGCGCAACTCCTCTCGCGACGGCACCGACGCGTGGTGCCCGCGATGCCTGGAGGAATGCCGGGACTCTCACCGCACGTGCGCCTCGTGCGGATCGGGCCTGGTCGAGGAACTCCCTGCCCGACGGGACCGCCCGCCCCCGCTGGCCAGTGGTGTGGTCCGGGCGAGAGCTGGGCGGAGTGGCCACTCCTCGCCGACCTCCTCATTCATGAGCTCGACCCTCGGTCGACCGGCCGGGGGCGGTCAGGGTGACGGCAGCGGTTGCGCCGGTCGCGCTGTGGTTGAGCTATTTCGCCCTCTTCGACGTCACCGAGGGCCTGGCCTGGCCGGTGGAGCTCTGGGCGGGGGTCGCCGTGATGTCCGCCCTCACCGGCGTCGCCCTGAGCCTCCTGGTCGTTCCGCCGCCGCTCCCGGAGCCAACCTCCCGTGCCGCCTGAGCCCTCCCGCAACGAACTGTCCGTACGGGCCCACACCGCACCTCCACCTCGTCCCATTGGCTACGGCCGGTGTGATGCTCCTGGCCGCGGTCGTGGCGGGAACGAGCTTCGAAGGCTTGCGATCCGGCCGCGGGGCGGATGTCATCCTGCTGCTGCTGTTGGCCACGACGTTCGTGATCCTGCGCGGGCTTCGGCACACCGACTGGACAATGGGCGGCGGGTGACGCGCATGGGGTGCCATCCAGATGGCACCGACGATCCCAAGCGACCTGAGTGTGGACGCTTCAGGCTCCGCGCGGGGCGCGCGTTCAGGATCCTGCGTGAGTCCGTCGTCACAGGCCGGCTGGAGCACCGGGGCCCCTCCGAGCTCGGTGTCGACGGAGACCGGCGGCCAGCATCCCTCGTCAGGGTCCCCTTCCTTGACCATGGCCGGGACAGCCGGCTCACCGTCGTCACCGCCGGTGTTTGCCTCGGCATCGGACGCGTCAGCTCCGTCGCCAGGGTCGTCGGTCGCAATCAGAGCCTTGATGCGCTCGCAGGCCTCCTCGCCCAGCCGGGAGCACACCGGCAGCACAATTCTCTCCTCGCCCACATGCAGCGCGGAGCCGACTATGCGGTCGATCCGTCCTGCGGCTGGCGGCTCGATACGCTCCGCTCGACAACGGGCCAACACTCAACGCCAACTTTCTCGGGCCGGCGCTCGTCGTGCGTAACATGCTCGGCCAGCCACGACACGGGCTTGCCGGCGTCGGCCACGCTGCCCTCCCGGAAGCCCAGGTGACGGCGGATCTGGGACCGGTGGTGCTCGATGGCGCTCACGCATTTCGCTATGTGCAGCGCCAGGGTCTCCTTGAACGAGGCCGGGAACGGCACGACGCGGTCCTTATTGCCCTTGCCCTGGGTGATCCGGATGCGACAGGCATCCAGGTCGACATCGTCGAGGCGGATAGCGACGAGCTCGGCCACTCGGAAGCCGATATAGAGAAGGGTCTTGATGAGCACGATGTCGCCTCCTCGGCGCTCCTTCCACACGGTCTCGTAGTACCGGCGGATCTCGCCCTCGGTGGGCACGTAGGGAAGCTTCTTGGGCTCCCGCTGGACCTTCACGTTCACCTCGGTACGCAGGTGGCGAAAGACCTCCTTCAGGTAGATGTAGTCGGGCCGCTCGGCGCGGAGGCGCTTCGCGAGCTGACGGGCCTTCTGCCGAGCCGGCGTACGCCGGCGGTTCAGCGCGACGGGCTCTGTCGGCGCCTCCGTCATCTCGTCGCCGCCGGGAGTCCCAGGTCGAGGTGACGGTCCATGTGGAGGTTAAACGACCCGTACGGGTTGACGTGGGTCCAGAAGAGCGGGGTTAGCCACGGGTTAGCCAGGGTCAGCCCAGGGTTAGGCCCCGCCGGTCTTCCTCGG
>JBOGIC010000419.1:0-3039 GCA_050744985.1 Acidimicrobiales bacterium | reverse complement strand
GGCTGACGCCGGCCGCGGACCGCAAGTTCAAGGGGTACTCGCTGGGCATGCGCCAGCGCCTGGGCATCGCCGCGGCGCTGTTGGGTGACCCGGACGTACTCATCCTGGACGAGCCCGCCAACGGTCTGGACCCCGAGGGCGTGCGCTGGCTGCGCACGTTCCTCCGCCGGCAGGCGGACGGCGGCCGCACGGTCGTCGTCTCGAGCCACCTCCTCGGCGAGGTGGCGCAGACGGTCGACAACGTCGTCATCGTCGACGAGGGCCGCCTGGTGACCACCGCACCCCTGGCCGAGCTCACCGCCGGATCGAGCCTCGAAGACGTGTTCTTCGCGCTGACCCAGAAGGGAGTCGCATCATGAACCGTCAGGTCCGCACCGAGCTCCTGAAACAGCGCACCACCCGCGCGTTCGTCGCCGGCGTAGCCGCAGTGCCCGTCGTCGCCGCCCTGGCGACCTTCGCCATCCTGAGCGTGGCCGGCACGCAGGGCAATCCGCCCCTCGGGCCCGAGAACCTCCCGCAGTCGCTCGGCGCGCCGGCGTGGGTGACCACCGTCATCGCCCTCGTGCTTGGCGTCGTCGGGATGGCGGGCGAGTACCGCTACCAGACGATCACGACGACGTTCCTCGCCGCGCCGCGACGCCGGGACGTGGTCGTCGCCAAGCTCGCCGCCTACGCCGGGGCCGGCGCGGCGATGGGCATGGTGTCGCTCGCCGTGTCGGCCGCGATCGCGGTGCCCTGGCTCACCGCCAACGACGTACCGGTCGAGGTCGGCGCTCATGTGCTCGGCGCCGTCGCCGGCGTGATCGGCTCCACCGCCCTGTTCGCCGCCCTCGGTGTCGCCGTCGCCGCCCTCGTGCGGAACCAGACCGCCGCCGTCGCCGGCGTGCTCGTGTGGCTGCTGACCGTCGAAGGCGTGTTCGGCGACATCTTCCCCGGCGCCGGGTTCCTGGAGTGGCTCCCCGCCGCCGCCGGCCACGCCCTCGTGTTCCCCGGCGGCCTGCCCGCCCCGCTGGCCGCCGCCGTCTCCACCGCCTACGTCGGGATCTTCGCCGTCGCCGGCATCCGCCTGACCGTGAGCCGCGACATCAGCTGACCCAGCGCGATTACTCCGCGCGATTGGCCCGTGGAGGTACCACTTTCGCGAGTTAAACGCTTCAGGGTTTGCGGGCTCGGCTCGGAGCGACCCGGGGGGGCTCGCCGGGCATCTTCGGGTAGACGGGGGGCCAGGGCGCATCGAGCAGCCCGTTGTCGAGGTCGCGCTGGTACATCGCGAGCAGCGGGTCGAGTGATTGCGGTCGGCCGTCCATCGCCGCCCACGGGTCACCGCGGGCGGCGACGCGCGCCGGCACGGTGGCGATGGTCAGCGCGTCCTGGTCGATGGTCTCCAGCTCGTCCCACCCGAACGGCGTCGACACGTTGGCGCCCGGCCGAGCCCGCACCGACCACGCGCCGAAGACCGTCTTGTGCGGGGCGTTCTGGTTGAAGTCGACGAACACGCGCGTGCCGCGCTCCTCCTTCCACCACGCGGCGGTGATGAGGTCGGGGCGCCGACGCTCCAGCTCGCGGGCGACGGCGACGGCCGCCGCCCGCACGTCGTAGGACGTCCAGCGCGGCTCGAGCCGCGCGTAGACATGGATGCCCCGGTTGCCCGTCGTCTTGGGCAGCCCCATCACGCCCATCTCGTCGAGCAGCGTGTGCACCTCGGCGGCGGCCTCGCGCACCATCGGGAACGTCACGCCCGGCGTGGGGTCGAGATCGATGCGCAGCTCGTCGGCGTGCTCCTCGTCCGCCGCCTTCGACGGCCACACGTGGAACCCGAGGCAGCCGATGTTGACGGCCCACAACACGTGGGCCAGATCGGCGATCACGAGGGCGCGCGACGTGGTGCCGTTGGGCGTGCTGACGATCGTCGTCTCGAGCCACTCGGGCGCCGAGTCGGGCACGCGCTTCTGGAAGAACGACGATCCACCCGCGCCGCTCGGGAACCGCTGCAGCAACACCGGCCGCCCGCCCATCGCCGCCAGGATCGGATCCTCGACGGCTTCGTAGAAGCGCACGAGGTCGAGCTTGGTGTCGCCGCGGTCGGCGAAGAACACCTTGTCCGGATGCGAGATGACCAGCTCGTGCCCGGCCGCCTCGACGGCGACGCCGTCCATGCCGACGATCCTAGGGGACGGCTGTTTTCACACCGATCCTGGTGCCTGACGTACACGACGCGATGAACATCAGTTCCCTGAAGAACGCTCACTCCCCGCAGCCGCGACCGGCGGCGATCGTCTTGACCTTTCCCTGCGGACCGTTGGCGTCCATGGAGAAGTACAGCATCTGGCCGCCCGGCACCGTGACGGCGTAGCTCGGGGGCGGGAACCCGACGGGATCGCCGCGCCGCGCGGTGATGCGCCCCGCGTAGATCCGCTCGAGGTCCGCGCCGGTCGTGCCCGTGCCGGCACCCGACGGCGTGCGCAGCTCCGCCCGGCGGGCGATGGCTACATCCCGACCGGCACCCTGGTCGTAGGCGTGGTCCGTGTACTCGTACCCCCACAGCACCCGTTGGCCGACGAAGGAGCGTTGGCGGGTGTTGGGATCGAAGAGGCCGCCGTCGTTGAACATCACCGAGAGCTTGCCCCACACAAGCAGGCGCCCCCCTCCGCCTTCTCCGGTGCCGCAGTACCGGGCGTGCCACGCGCCCGTGTAGTCCGCTGGGCCCAGCGATGCGGTCAGGGCGGCGATCGCGGCCTCCATGTCGGTGCCGAAGGTCGCCACACCGAGCCCGTCGACCGCCAGTACGACCGGTGCGGGGGGCACCGTCGTCGTTGTCGTCGTCGTGCTCGTGGTGGTGGTCGTCACACCCGCCTCGTAACGCACGACGACGGCCTCGCCACCGCCGAGGATCAGGTCGATCTGGCGGTCGTTCTCCTGGATCTTCTGCTCGACCGCAGCCTTGAGCAAGGGGTAGACGGCGGCGAGCAGCACCAGGCCGGCGGCGTCGAGGAGCGGCTCGGCGCACTCCTTCAGGATGGCCGGCGCCTCGGCCAGGCT
>JBOGIC010000418.1:0-2114 GCA_050744985.1 Acidimicrobiales bacterium | reverse complement strand
GTCGGCGTCGATCGACGAGGTGCTCGTCGCCCTCGACGCCATCGTCGCCCGGTCGGTCGAGAAGGCCAGCCGCATCGGCTACTTCGCGGCGATGTACCGCAAGGTCACGGCGAAGGTGAAGGAGGGGATCGAGGAGGGCTTCTTCGACGACGGCGAGCGCATGCAGCGGCTCGACTCGATCTTTGCCAACCGCTACCTGGAAGCCCTGTATGAGTTCGAGACCGGCGGGAAGCCCACGCGCAGTTGGGGCCTGGCGTTCGACGCCGCGGCCGACGCCCGCCCGCTGATCGTGCAGCAGTTGCTGCTGGGTGTGAACGCCCACATCAACCTCGACCTGGGCATCGCGGCAGCGACCGTGGCGCCGGGCGCCGACCTGCCGTCGTTGCGGCGTGACTTCGACCGGATCAACGAGATCCTCGCCCTGCAGATCGACACGGTCGAGGACTGCCTGGGCGAGGTGTCACCGTGGTTGGGCATCCTCGACTGGATCGGCGGGCGCAACGAGGAGGAGCTGATCCGCTTCAGCATCGAGGTCGCCCGCACCGACGCGTGGCGCTTCGCCAACGAGCTCGGTCCGCTCGATCGGACCGATTGGGGCGGGCCCATCGGCGCACGGGACACCCGCGTCGCCCACCTGGCCCGGACGGTGATGAACCCCGGTGTGCTGGTGAACCTCGGCCTCCTCGTCATCAGGTCGGCCGAGTCCAACGACGTGGGCCGGGTCATCGCTGTGCTGCTGGGCGCGCCCGAGCCGGCGTTGTCCTACGTCGACCAGCGCGTGCGCCAGTGGCGCGCCAGCGACAAGCCGTAACTCGTCCGGATGGCGACGCCGTTCCAAATCGAGCAGCACTTCTCCGCGCCGGTCGAGGCGGTCGAGGCCGCGTTCCTCGACCCGTCGTTGCTGGCGCGGATGGCCGAGCTACCCGATCTCGGGCGCCCGAAGCTCTTGGGCGTCGTGGAGGACGGCTCGTCGGTGACGCGGCGCGTGCGGTTCTCCTTCACCGGTGAGCTGTCGAGCGCGGCGCGAGCCGTGTTGGATCCGGACCGGCTGACGTGGGTGGAGGAGTCGGTGCTCGACCGGCGCACGCACCGCAGCCGGGTCGTCATCCGGCCCGACCACTATGCGGATCGTCTGAAGTGTGAAGCGACGGTGACGCTGGAGGAGCAGGCCGGGTCGACGCGGCGGGTGACGGCCGGACGGTTGTCGGTGCGGGCGCCGCTGGTGGCGGGTCGCGTCGAGCGGGCCATCGTGTCCGGGCTCGAGAAGAACTCACGCGCCGAGGCGAGGATCGTGCGGGAGCTGCTCGCCGCCCGGGATCAGTCCGGCTGAGCCGGAGCCGTCAGCAGGTTCTCCAGCAGGGCCGCCATCGCCTCCATCGTGCGGAACAGGGCCGCCGCCGTCGGTTGCATGTCGTAGAGCTGGCTCAGCGACTCGATGCCCATGAACAGGCCCACGACGCCCATCGCCACGTCGTGCACGGGCACGGCCCCGTCATAGGGAGTGCCGCCGAGCACGCGCTGCACGGCGTCCTCCACCAACTGCACCCACGGGTCGAAGAAAGCCTGGAGCCGCGCCGTCAGCTCGGGTGACGACGACGAGGAGGACGCCGCGAGCATCTGCGAGAGCACGCGGATGTTGCCCTCGTCGACGTCCTCCCGGTGGCACTGCGCCCCCACCCGGACGAGCTCGCCGAGCGTCGTCACCGCGCTGAGCCGCTCCTGGTAGCGCGCCATGCGCTGCTCGCTGATCCGCTCGACGGCCGCCAGCAGCACCTGCTGCACGCTGCCGAAGTGGTAGAAGATCAAGGCCTGGTTGAAGTCACCGGCCCGGGCGATCGCCCGGGCGCTGGTGCCGACGACGCCCTGCTCCCGGATCGTGACGAGGGCCGCGTCGACGATGCGCTGGCGGGTCTCCTCGCTGGTGGCCCGGGCGGTGGCAGCCATCGTCCCGAACCGTACACCCGCATTGTGATCTCGGGAGTGCGCGCTCCTAGAATGCTTGCTCATGCGGTTGCGGGTCGAGGAGCTGGCCAAGGCGGCGGACGTGTCGGTCGACACCGTCCGCTACTACCAGAAGCAGCGCCTGCTCCCGGCGCCCGAGAAGGATGGCCGGT
>JBOGIC010000417.1:0-11416 GCA_050744985.1 Acidimicrobiales bacterium | reverse complement strand
GGCCGGCGCCGCACTGCGCCCGGGCAGCCGTGCGCCGGGGACCGAGTCGTGGACATCGTCGGCCACCCGGTGGGCCGAGGGCCGGTCCGCCGCCGACGACGCCGTCGCCGCACACGCAATCCGGCGGAGCTCCTCGGCGGCCCCACCCCGGCCGGATTCGGGGCTGCGGTTCACGAGGTACGTGATCAACCGGCCCAGGCCGGCGACATCGCCGGCCGGGTCGAGCATCTCGTCGCCGTCGCCGTCGCCGTCGCCGGCGGGAAGGCGCTCCCCGGTCAACCCGCCATGCCCGAGACCGCAGAGCACGGGGCGGCCGTCGCCATCGAGCAGGACGTGCGACGGCTGCACCGCCGCGTGCACGAGGCCGAGGTCGTGGAGGTCGGCCAGGGTGCTGGCCACGGCGGCGGCGACCCCTGCGACCTCGTCGATCTCGAGCGGTGGGCCCTCTGCGAGCGACACGCCGACGTAGCTCGTGCGCAGCACGGGCTGGCTGCCGTCGGCGAAGTCGACCACCTCCACCAGGCCCGGGTGGGCCGCCACGTCGAGCAGATCGGCCTCGCGACGCAGGCGCGCCGCCTCGTCAGGCGTCTCGGCCGTCTTGACGACCTGGTGGCGTCCCCGCTCGACGAAGCCGGTATCCAGCAGCACGCCACAACCGTACCGGCCACCTATGACATTTTCAAGTTCTTCCTAGCATCTCGTGCTTTCTTGTATCGGGCGGGAGACAGCGGCGGCGTCGACCTGGGCCTCGTCCGGCCCACCAGGGAGGCCGGGGGCGAACACGTACCGGACGCTCGCCGCCGCCTCGACGCGCAACGACCACGCACAGCCGCCGCCGGCGGGCACGACGCTCGTGCGCACCGTGAGCCCGTGGTAGCGGCCGCCGTCGAGCGCCGTGCGCACGCGCTCTTCGGCCAGGCGGCCCACCTCGCCGCCATCGAGCTCCACGGCCGAGCGATCGTAGAAGGCGCGGTTGCTCAGGGCCTCGGAGGCGGCATCGTTCGCCGCGGCCGCGACCGCGTTCGACAGCTCCCGCTCACCCAGGAAGGCGATCGAGGCATCGACCGCCATCGCCCCCAGCACGATGACCGCCAGGATCCCGACCGGGTAGAGCATGAGCACGCTCCCGCGGGCCGTGCGCTCAGGGCGCGGTGTCACACCGGGTCCCGCCGCGGGGAATGCCGCTTCGGTAGGGGTCGACGATCTCGGTGTGGCGCGCCGTGGCCGTGAACCCGTGGCCGAAGGCGCCGATCAGGGGGATCTGGATGGCGGGCACGTCGTAGCTCGCCTCGAACCGGACCGTGGAGCAACGGCTGAAGTCGACCTCGATGGGAGTGAGCTGGAGCCGATCCGGGTCTCGGCCCGCCCCGCGCACCGCCTCCCTGGCCGCGGCGTCCGCCTGCGCCATCGGGTCGAGGTCGGTGCGCGACTCGACGTAGGCGCGCGTCGCCTCCCTCGCCGCCGACGAGACGGCCAGCTTGGCGTCGATCACCCCCCACGCGTTGGCGACGAGGAGCACGCCGACGATGAAGACCAGCACGCCGAACGGCACCGTCTCGATGCCGGCCATCTGCCCCGCCTCGTCCCGTCGCACGCGGCGCAGCCGCCGCGTCACTGCCACCGCTCCACCCGTACGTGCACGGTGCGATCCACGGTGCCGAACGGCAGCGGGCCCCGCTGGGGCGGGAGCAGGACGCTCGGCACGTCGCCGCGCACGCGCAGCACCACGTCGTCGCCGGTCGACCCCGACCAGTCGAACGCCGCCTTTGCGCCGAAGTCCCCCAGCAGTTGCCGGGCCCGGCTCTCAGCGCGGCTGCGAGCGGCATCGCTCCCGTCGGACTGGGCGACCTCGCGCGCCGCGTCGTAGGTCACCGACGACACGACGGAAGTGGCGTACAGGTTCAGAAGCGCCTGGACGGCGAACAGCAGGGTGCTGAGGAACACGACGAACCCGATCCACGTCGAGATCGGGCCACCGCCTCGTTCGGACCGGCGGAGGCGGAGGCGCCGGCGCCGCGCCGGCACCGCTCAGGGATTGGAGCCGATGTCGGCGATCTGCGTGCTCGTCTGCGAGCTGGCGTCGTTCCACAGCGCCTGGAAGCCGAACCACATCAGCGCGCCGAGAAACGCCATGATCAACACGGCGATCGCCGTCGAGATCACGCCTTCCCCGCGCTCGTCACGCACCACCCGCGCCACATGGGCGCGAAGCCACAGGAAGGTGAAGAACGCCCGATCGATCATGTTTGCTCCTTTGACGTGTTGGTTGTCATGACTGGGAAAACAGGTTCAGCGCCTCGACGAACGGAACGGCCAGGAAGAGGATCCCCGGCACCAGCGCCGCGACCGTCACGGGGATCCAGACCTGCTGTGAGCGCCGCTCGATGGTCTCGATGAGCATCCGGTGGGCGTCGCGACGGATGGCGCGGGCCTCATCCGATACGAGCCGCCCGAGGTCGCTCGCCTCGCGGTTGAGGGCGAGGATCGGCACCATGCGGGTGAGGGCCTCGACATCGGCGAGGGCCGCCCACTCCCGGAGGGCGTCGATCTCGGTGAGCCCTTGGCGGATGCGACCGCAGACGCGAGCGAGGTCGCGGGCCGCAACGCCGCGACCGCGCGCCGCCAACCGGTTGAGCGCGGCGCCGAGCGAGTAGCCCGACGTGAGCAGCATGGCGAGTTGCTCGGCGACGACCGGGAGCTCGAGGAACAGCCGGCGCTTGTAGGCGTCTGACGCCGACGCCAGACGCTGCTCGAGGATCAGGAACGCGAGCATGGGCCCGGAGAACACGACAATGAGCCCGACCACCGCAGGCGGGCGCAGCGTCAGCGCCAGCAGCGCGCTCGCCCCGAACGCCGCCAGGCTCCACCCGACCTGCCGGAGCCGGAACCCCGTGGCGTCGAGGGGTGAGTGGAGGCGTTCGAGCCGAACCGACAGCTCCTCGGTGACGCCGAGAGCCCGCGCCAACCGCTCGCCGAGCTCACGGCTGATCGGGCCGACCACGTCACGGAGAGAATCGATCGACACAACCCCGCGGTCGGTGCGACCGGCGGCACCGCCGGGCGAGTAGGGCCGCAGGCGATCGACCAGGCGCGCCCGCGTGAACCACCGCACCTGCGACAGGACGAGGGTGGTCCCCGCCCACAACACGAGGCCCGACGCGACGGCGAGCCTCACCCGAACACCCGCTCTTCGTCGGGCAGCCGCATGATCTGCCCGGACCACAACCAGCACGTGATGACCACGCCGACGGCCACCAGCGCCGCGAGCTGGCCGGCCGGTGACTGGAAGGCTTGCCGACCGTTCCCGATGGACAGGCCGGCGAGGGCCATGCCGACCGGCACGATCAGCACGAACCGGCGGGCGAAGCGAGCGCCGGCCTGCTTGGCGCCGGCATCCTTCCGGCACTGCAGGTCGGCGACCCGATCGTCGACGAGAGCCGTCAACCGGCGTTCGAGGTCGGTGCCGCCGACCTCGTAGGCGACCAGCAACGTCTCGCACGTGATGTCGGCCGTGGCATCGGCCAGCCGCGTCTTGAGCACCTCCACGGTGCGGGTGAAGTCGGTCGTCAGGAGCCACTCCCGATGGGCGGCTGCGAAGGCCGGGCGCATCTCCTCGGGGCCGCGGGCGCCGACTTCGAACAGCGCCTGCGGGATGGAGCGGCCGAGCGATCCGGTCAGCAGCGCGACCTCTTCGATCATCCGCGGCCAGGCTTCGGCGGTGCGCTGGCGGCGCCGCCGGCGACGGGCCCGGTACGACACCGCCGGATAGGTGGCCGCGAACGCTCCGACGGCAAAGGCGGGGACGATGGCCCCGAGCACGGCGAAGGTGAGCGCCATGGCGATGACGAAGATGAGGCCGGAGGTGGCGAAGTACTGCGACGGACGCACGCCGTCGAGGCCGGCCTGGGCGAGCCACTGCTCGACGTCGATGCGGTGCGAGGCCGTCTGCCGCACGAGCCGTGGCGACAGGGCGATGCCCCGCCAGCCGAGCACCAACGCCGTGTAGAGGAGGAACACGCCGAAGGCCCCCACGAGGCTGAGCACAAGGCGGATCACGAGACGATCGGCTCCGTTGCCTTCGTGCGGGTGCGCCGGCCGACGCCGCCGCGCCCGTTGGCGGGGACGGCCGCCACCGTGCGCGGACGGCGCAGGCTCACGTCGAGCAGCGCCCGCATGTCGTAGCCCGCCTCCTCCAGCGCCCGACCGGCCCGCCCGGGCAGGTTGCCGGTCCAGCACAGCGGCTCGTCGCGACGCGGCCGGGTGAACAGTTCGGTCAACGTGAACGCCACCGCGTCACGGCCCGTCTGCAGTTCCTCGACGGCGACGATCTCGCTGACCCGCACGTCGGCACCGACCCGGCTGCAGTGCACGACGATGTCGATCGCCTCGCTGACCAGCGCGCTCAGCGCCGACAGAGGGAGCTCGTTCGACGTGTCGGCCAGCTGGCAGATGAAGCGCAGCCTCGTGAGGGCCTGGCGCGCCGAGCCGGCGTGGATCGTGGTGAAGCCCTTCACGCCCGACGACAGCGTGAGGAGCAGCGGCAGTGCCTCGCGGTCGCGCACCTCGCCGACGATGGCGACGTCGGGCGCCATCCGCAGGAACCCGGCGACGAGCCGGCGCAGGTCGACCTCACGGCGGTCGGCCCGTGACGGTCGGGTCTGCATCGACGCGACGTTGGGCAGCGGCAGGTCGGCCTCGAAGACCTCCTCGGCGATCACGACGCGCAGGCCGGGGTCGAGCTCGGCGGCGCAGCAGGACAGCAGCGTCGTCTTGCCCGAGCCGGGCGAGCCGGAGAACACCATCGACAGGCCGGCGCGCACGCAGGCCCGGAGGAACTCGGCCACCTGACGGTCGAACATGTCCCGGTCGACCAGTTCGTCGAGCGAGCGGTAGGCAACGCCCGTGAACTTTCTGATGTTGACCAACACGTGGCCGTCGCGACCCACGTCGCCGTGGACGATGTGCAGGCGGGCGCCCGTGTCGAGCTGCGCGTCCTGGAGGCCCTCGGCGGGGTCGAGCTTGCGGTGGGACTGGGTCGAGTCGTCGAGGATCTTCGTCAACGTCCGCACGACGTGCTCGTCGTCGTTGAAGACCTCGCCGTGGTACGAGCTCGGCCCGTGGTGGCGCTTCACGAAGATCAGATCGGGTGCGTTGATCATGATCTCCCAGACGTCGTCGTCGGCCAGGAGGGGCTCGAGCGGTCCGTAGCCGGCGAGGTTGCGGAAGGCTCGCTCGGCCACCACGTCCGGGTCGGCCAGGTCGAAGCTGTGCACGCCGCGCTGGTAGTCGGTCGACCACGCCCGCACCTCGTCGTCGATCAGCGCGCGCAGCTTCGTGCGGCCGCCGTCACCGGCCATCTCCAACGAGATCTCCTTGGCGCGCGCCTGCACCCGGCGCTCGATCTCCTGCAGCGGTGAGCGTTCGGCGGCGGCGCCTCCCGGGCCGCTCACGAACCGGCCGCCTCGGCGGTCCAGCGGCCGAGCGAACCGGGCTTGACCGGCTCGGGCTCGGTGGCGCCGCGCCGGTTCGGGCGAGCCCGTTCGGCGATCGCCGCCACCGCGCCCGCGAGCGGGCTGGCGATGACCGACGGCAGACGAGCCGAGTCGCGCAAGGCCTCCTCGATGCGGCGGTCGGGCAGGAACACCGGGGACGCCATTGCACCGGCATCTCCCGCGCCCATCACCAGCGGCGCCGCCAGTTCGGCCAGGGCCGCCGTGACGGACGCCCGTGCTCGTGCCGACCGCGGCGCCCGGTTGATCACGGGCAGGATGCGGTCGGCCGGCACACCGAAACCGAGGAGCCCGTCGACGACGCGGACGAGGCCGTGGAGTCCCTTGAGCGACGGCACGCCGACCACGACGACGGCCACCGCATGCGCCATCGCGGTACGCGCCATCACGTTGCGCTCCTCCACGTCGAGCGAGCCGCCGTCATCCTCGCCCTCGAGGTCGGCGTCTACGTCACAGACGACCGCCCGGAACGTGCGCTCGAGAGAGTCGAACGCACTGGCGAACGCCTGCGGCCGCAGGGTGGGCCAGAAGCGCGCCCGGCGCAGCCCGAGCAGGAGGTGGTACGGACGCCCGGGCGGGTCGACCACGAGGCCGCGGATCTCCTCGGCCGGGGGCTGCCCGGCGCGGTGGGCTTCGACGAGCTCCTGCACACCGGGACAGATGTCGCCGGTGTCGTGCAGCATCGCCAGTTCGGCGTTGAGCCGCAGGTCGGCGAGCAGAACCATCCCGGCGTTGCGCACGTCGTCGCCGAACGCCTGGGCCAGCGCCATGGCGGCGGTCGATGCGCCCGTCCCCCCGGGACCGGTGACGGCCACGACCGTGCCGCGCCACCCCGCGGGCGCGGGACGGGCGTTGAGGTCGTCGGCCCGGGCGTGCGTGCGCTGCACGAGACGGGCGTGGGCGGAAAGGGCGTGCAGCAGGTCGTCACGACCGAAGTCGACGGGCAGCACCTTGGCGACGCCCAGCGCGCCCCAGTCGCGCGGCACGCGCTTGTCGTCGACGACGAGCACGGCACAGCCGGCCGCGGCGGCCCGCGCCACGAGGTCACGGTCGACGGCGGGGAGGCACCCGTCGGCCACCAGCGCCGAGAACGGCCGGCCCGACGCCAGGCGCGCTCCGACCTCTTCGGCCGACAGGCACTTCACGAACTCCGCGGGCAGCGCGCCCGAGTTCGCCCACCCGCCGACGGAGCGGAACCAACCGGCCCGGGCGGGGGCGAGCCCGAGCACGACGTAGCGTTCGCCCGCCATCAGGAGCGAGCCGCGGTGGTGGGGCCGGGCCCGGTGGACCGGAACGCGGGGGTGTTGGCGGCGACCGGCGCGGCCCCCGTCGCCCGCACCACCGTGAGCTTCGCCTGCTGGGTGGCGTGGGCCAGCGCGATCGCGTCGGCGGCGTCGTCGAGGGCGACGGTCACCGTGGTGTCGCGGTCGTCGCGGGCGCCCCGCCCGAGGTTGACGATGAGCGCCTGGCGGACGACATAGGTGCTGAAGGCATCGCCGCCGACGCCGTAGGTGGCGACGACGTCGATGCGCTCACCCTTCTCGAGGTCGGCGCTGAGCGTGGCGCCGGGCACGGCGAAGGACACCTCCCGGCTGGCCGGCCCGCTCGGCTTGGCGACCACGGCGCTCGCCTGCACCAACTCCCCCACCGCCAATGGCGCGATGGTGGTCGACCCCTCGATGGCGCGGACGTCACGGAACGCCCGCTCGGCCAGCGCCGGCGGCAGGTCGAGGGGTTGTCGCGTCAGGTCGGCGGCCGTGAGCCGCGCTCCGGGTGCGACGGCGCGGGCGGCGACGACGTACAGCTGGTTCGGCGTGCTCTCCCGCGTCGACGCCCAGAACAGGCCGACGACCGCGGCCGCGACGAGGAACCCACCGAGGATCGCCCGCCCACCCGGCACCGGACGGCTCCGACCGTTGCGCCGCCGGGGCCCCGCCGGGCCTGCCGGGCGGTGACCGTTGCGGCGCTCCTCGTCCGTGCGCACCGCGACACCGAGATCAGCCATATGCGTCTTTCCGCCTCCCCTGCGACCTTCCCGCCCGCAGCCTATGAAAGAACATGAGACGCCACAAGATAGGATATGTTGTGGATTTGCGGTGGAAAACCACTGGATAACCGCCGGTTGGCTCCTGGACGAGGTGTGGGCACGGTCGCGCGAGACTGGCGGGATGCCGCGGATACTCGACACGTTGTCCGGGTTCGAGGTGTTCGCCCGCAAGGCCGGCCTCGAGAATCCGATGACCCGCGAGGTGCTCTGGAAGGACGTCTACGAGAACGCCTATCCCGAGGTCTTCGAGGGGTTCTACGCCGCCGTGCCCGACCCCCAGCCGCCGACCGGCGTCGTGCGCGAGCTGTCGCGGGTCCGCGAGCGGGTGGAGGAAGGCGCCCCCGTCGTCCGCCAGGCGATCACCGACGCCGAGAAGGCGATGCCCGCGGTGCTCGGCCGCCCGGCGGAGCCGTCACCCCGGCACGTGCTCATGGTCGGGACGCTCACCACCAACGCCGCCGTCGGCCGCATCGGCGACGACGTGGCCGTGTTCCACTGCCTCGAGTGGTTCCAGTCGCCGGAGGGCGCCCAGGTGCTGGCGGCCCACGAGACCACCCACGGCTGGCACGAGATCGCCCTGGGCGCCAAGCCGCCGGCCGATGCGGCGTGGACGGCGTTCTCGGAGGGCCTGGCCATCGCCGCCAGCCGCCAACTCATGCCGGGCCGGCCCGACCTCGAGTACTACTGGTTCGGCCACGGCGAGGTCGACACCTGGCTCGAGTTCTGCCAGGAGCGCTACGGCGACCTCGTCGAGCACTTCCGGGCCTCGCTCGACGCCTCCGAGACCGTCGAGACCTACTTCGGCAGCGGCCTCATCCAGGGCCAGTGGCGGGTGGGCTTCTACCTGGCCGACAAGCTGGTCGCCAGCCTCGGCCGCCCGCTCCCCGAACTGGTCACGCTCTCCGTCGACGAAGGCCGCCAAGCCATCCGGGACGCCCTCGCCAACGCCTGAGTGAGTGAAAACTCGCGCCATACGCGAGTTTCCACTCACTACCGAGGGGCGTCCGCGGGTTCCCACTCCACGACCGGGGCGTCCTTCCACAGGCGCTCCAGCTGGTAGAAGCGGCGGGTCTCCTCGAGGAAGACGTGCACGACGAAGTCCCCGTAGTCCAGCGCCACCCACTCGGCGTGCTCGAAGCCCTCCACACGTAGGGGCGAACCGCCGCCCTCGGCCCGAACGCGCTCCTCGACCTCCTCGGCGATCGTGCGCACCTGGCGGGGATTGCGGCCGCTGGTGAGGACGAACTCGTCGCAGATGGCCAGCACGGGGCCGACCTCGAGGATCACGGTGTCGTCCGCCCCCTTGGCCGAGGCCGCCCGTGCGGCGGTCCGGGCCAGATGGCGGACGTGCTCCAGCTCGCGCTCAGGTGTGGTGGACGTTGGGATCCCCTCATTCTCAAGACTCGGCGGTCGACCGGAGATCGCTCCGGGACCAGGAGACGCGACTGCCCGTCACCGACACCAGGGGTCGTGCGGGGCTGTCATCTGGGTACAGCGTACAGACCCTGGTCGCGAATTCGCGCCATGACCGGGGGCGGCACCAGCCAGTCGACCGGCTCGCCGGCGGCGGCCCGCGCCCGCACGTCGGACGCCGACACGGCCAGGTGCGGGATCGTCACGCGCACGACCCGCCACCCGGCATCCAGCTGCGGCTCCGGCGCCCCCGGGCGGTCGACGACGGCGATCGTCGCCCGCTCCCGCACCACGTCGGGCCGCCGCCACGTGGGCAGCTCCTGGGCGACATCGGCCCCGACGATGAGGAACAGCTCGCCGTCCAGGGCCTCGAGGGTGTCGGCCGTGACCGACTCGCCGCCCCGGTCGATCTCGAGCCGGCTGGCCTCGAGCCCGGGTGTGCCCGCCACCGATTCGGCGACCATGGCGTAGCGGACCTCGGCCGGCGTCAACGGCCGGCCCATCTTCTGCCACGGCTGATGGGCCACGACGAACAGCACCCGGTCGAGCCCCAGGGCGTGGCGGGCGTTGACCGCGGCGACGAGGTGGCCGACGTGAATCGGGTCGAAGGTGCCGCCGAACACGCCGAGGCGCTCCATTTCGGCGCCAACGTATCCAAAGCACCGGTAACGTCATCTGCAAGCTATGAGCAGCGCCGACCACTGGACGCCGCAGCGCTGGCGGGCCCGCCCCGCCCTGCAGCAACCCGACTGGCCCGACGAGGGCGCGCTCGACGACGCCGTCAAGCGCCTCGGCGCCCTCCCGCCCCTGGTCTTCGCCGGCGAGGTGCGCCGCCTGACCCGGGCGCTCGGCCAGGTCGCCGAGGGCAAGGCGTTCCTGCTCCAGGCGGGTGACTGCGCCGAGTCGTTCGACGGGTTCTCGGCCGACGCCATCCGCGACAAGCTCAAGGTCATCCTGCAGATGGCGGTCGTGCTGACGTACGGCTCGGGCGTGCCCGTGGTGAAGATGGGCCGCATCGCCGGGCAGTTCGCCAAGCCCCGCTCCTCGGCCACCGAGGACGTGGGCGGGGTGACGATCCCCGCCTTCCGGGGCCACATCGTCAACGACGACGCGCCCACGGCCGCGGCCCGCGTGGCGAACCCCGAGCGGCTCCTGCAGGCCTACCACCAGTCGGCGTCCACCATGAACCTGCTCCGGGCGTTCACGAAGGGCGGCTTCGCCGACCTCACCCAGGTCCACACGTGGAACCAGGAGTTCGTGGCGGCGAGCGGCGAGGGCGTGCTCTACGAGCGCATCGCCTCGGAGATCGACCGGGCGATGCGCTTCATGGCCGCCTGCGGCATCGACCTCGGCGCCGAGTCCACCCTGCACGAGGTCGACTTCTGGACCTCCCACGAGGCGCTGCTCCTCGGCTACGAGGAGGCGCTCACCCGCCAGGACTCCCTCACCGGGCGCTGGTACGACTGCTCCGCCCACCTGGTCTGGGTCGGCGACCGCACCCGCCAACTCGACGGGGCCCACGTCGACTTCCTCACCGGCGTCGAGAACCCGGTGGCGGCCAAGCTCGGCCCCACCACCACGGCCGGCGACCTGCTCGATCTGTGCGACCGGCTCAACCCCGAGCGCACGCCCGGCCGCCTCTCGTTGATCTCCCGCATGGGCGCACCGCGCATCGGCGACCTGCTGCCGCCGCTGCTGCGGGCCGTGCGCGACTCGGGGCACCCCGTCGTGTGGGTGTGCGACCCGATGCACGGCAACACGTTCCTCTCGCCGTCGGGCCGCAAGACCCGGCACTTCGACGACGTGCTCGCCGAGGTGCGCGCCTTTTTTGTCGCCTGCCGCGAGGAGGCGGTGTGGCCCGGAGGCATCCACGTGGAACTGACCGGCGAGGACGTCACCGAGTGTCTCGGCGGGTCGGAGGAGGTGCTCGACAGCGACCTCGACCAGAGATACCTCACGACCTGTGACCCCCGCCTCAACGCGCGCCAGTCGCTCGACCTCGCCTTCCGCGTCGCCGAGCTCCTCCGCATCTAGGACCGTCCCGCTCGCCGTCACGGCCGTGGCCGGGACGTTGCTGCTGCTGGCCGTCACCCGCCGGGGCGCCTACCTGTCGCCGGACTCGCTCGCCTACGTCGGCACGGCCCGCAACCTCCTCGACGGCCGCGGGTTGACGCCGCCGCCGGGCTCACCCCCGCTCGGCAACTTCGCCCCCCTGTACTCGCTCGTCCTCGCGGCAGGCGGGCTGCTCGGCCCGGACCCGCTCACGGTGGCCCGGTGGGTGAGCCCGCTGGCGTTCGGCGGCACGATCTTCGTCGTCGGGCTCCTGGCCCGGCGCTTGAGCGGATCGACCGTGGTGGCCGTCGGTGCGCAGGTGCTCGTGCTGGCCGGCACCGACGTGCTGCGCTACGGCTCGGCGGCGTTGAGCGAGTCGTTGTTCCTCCTGCTC
>JBOGIC010000416.1:0-12561 GCA_050744985.1 Acidimicrobiales bacterium | reverse complement strand
CGCCCGGGCTGCACCGCCGCGACCCGTTCGGCACCGAGCTGACCCAGCGACTCGAATGGTTCGCCCTGGGCAAGCGCCAGGCCCCCAACGGCGCCGCGGTCACGGCCGGGAGCGAGTTGGGCCGCGTCCCGGCGGGGGAGCGGGACGGCGACGAGGTGAGCGTGCCGCTCGCCGGCGTCGGCGGCATCACGATCCTCGGGCCCCGCTCACGCGAGGCGGCGCGGGCGCTCGTCCTCACGTTCCTCGCCGAGCACGGGCAGGACGACGCCCGGGCCATCGTCGTCGGCGAGCTGTTCCCCTCGACGAGCACGTTCCCCGGGCTCGGGCGGGCGCGCGAGCTGAGCTCGGTGTGGAGCGGACTGCAGGCCGAGGCGGCGCGCCGCCGTTCTCTGTTCGCCACCGCCGGCGTCAGCGACATCGCCGCGTACCGCGCCAGCCGCCCCGACGAACCGCTGCCCCTCGTCGTGGTCGCGGCATGCGACCTCGTCCCGGCCGACGCCGGACGCTTGGCCGAGCTGATCGAGAGCGGGCCCGAGCTGGGGCTGCACGCGATCCTCGCCGACACCCCGGTGGACGGCCTCGCCACGGTGCGCCTGCAGGGCGACGGCCACGTCGCCAGCACCTCCCCCGACGGCCGGATGGCCGATCTGGTGGGCGCCCGCATCTTCGGGGTCGAGCGCGACCCGGCCGGCGAGCTGCTCGAAGTGCTGGCCTCGGCCCGGGTCGACCCCGACAACGACGCGGCGACCCAGCCGGCCGACGAGCCGTTCCGGGCCGTCCCGGCCGAGTCGGCGCTCATCACCGTGCACCTGCTCGGCTCCTACAAGATCGAGGCCGACGGTCGGGAGGTGCGGGCCGGCCTCCGGGCCAAGGCCCGTGAACTTCTCGCCTTCTACCTGCTGCACCCGGAGGGGGCCACCCTCGAAGAGGCCACGGAGGCCCTGTGGCCGGAGGCCGACCCGCGGCGCGGCTCGGAGTGGTTCTGGACGGCGCTGGGCAACCTCCGCAGCCGGCTCCGCGCCGCGACCGAGAACTCCGAGCTCAAGGTGATCGAGCGCGAGGGCGACCGGTACCGCACCGAGCCCCTGTTCGATGTCGACCTGTGGCGGTTCGAGGCCGCCCTGGCCGCCGCCAGCACGCAGAGCGGCGACCCCGGCCTGTCCGAGTCGTTGGAGGCCGCCGCCGACCTCTACAGCGGCGAGCTGCTGGCCGGCACCGACTGGCCGTGGGCGGAGGTCCCCCGTGAGGACCTGCGCGGCCGGGCCGTCGACGTTCTCGTGTCCCTCGGCGCCACCCGCATGGTCGGCGGCGACCTGACGACTGCCCTGAGCGCGCTGGAGCGGGCCGTGGAGATCGATCCCCTGGCCGAGCAGCTCTACCGGCGGATCATGCGCCTGCACGCCAAGCTGTCCCGCCCCGACCAGGCCGACGCCACCTACCGGGCGCTGCAGGCCCGCCTCGGCGAGCACGACCTCGAACCCAGCGCCGAGAGCGCCAAGCTGCACCAGGAGCTGTTGAGCACGTCGTAGTGCCCGACGTGGAGGTGGTCCTGGCCACGGCCGAGAGCCTCGGGGGCACCCGTATGGGGGGCCGGAGGAAGTCATGGAGGGGCTCGTGATCGGGCTGTTCACCGACCCCGAGGGTCACGTGATCGGCGCCTCCGGGCCTGAGGCATCACAACGCGTGGATGGCATGGGCCACCACCCGGCCGTCCGCGAGTTCGAGCGTGCCCAGCGTGTGCACCGGCTGGGCGCGCCGATCGGTGGGTGAGCCCGGGTTGAACAGCCGCTGACCGTCCAGGCCACTCCTGTCCCATGGGATGTGGCTGTGGCCGAACACGACCACGGCGGCGCTCGGGAACCGGCGCTGCATGCGCTCTTCCCGCCCGGCGGCGGCGCCCGAGTCGTGGATCATCGCCACCTCGACGCCGCCGATATCGACGACATCCGTCTCCGGGAGCAGGCCCATGAGCTCGTGGTCGTTGTTGCCGAGGACGGCGTGGACGGGTGCGAACCCGCGCAGCTCGTCGAGCACCTCGCCCACCACGATGTCGCCCGCGTGGAGGATGACGTCGGCCCGTTCGAGGTGGGCGTAGGCCGAGGCGGGCAGGCGCCGCTTACCGCCACGGCGGATGTGGGTGTCGGCCAGCACGACGGCGAGGGTCATTGCCACCCGACGGTACGCTCCCGCGGGTGGACCCGATTGCCGCGCTGGACCGCATCGCCTACCTCCTCGAGCGCAGCGGCGCGCCGACCTACCGCGTGCGGGCCTTCCGCGGTGCGGCGACCCAACTGCGCAAGATGGCCCCCGGGGAGCTCGAGGAGCGGGCTCGAAGTGGTCGCCTGCGCGACCTGAAGGGCGTCGGCGAGGTCACGGCGACGGTGATCACCCAGGCCCTGGCCGGCGAGGTGCCCGCCTACGTGACGAAGCTGGAGGAAGAGGCGGCGGCGGAGCCCCCGGCCACGGTCGCCCAGCCGGGCGACGAGGGCGGCGCCGAGATCCGGGCCGCACTGCGCGGCGACCTGCACGCGCACTCGGATTGGTCCGACGGCGGCAGCCCGATCGAGGAGATGGCGGTCGCCGCCCGCGACCTCGGGCACGAGTACATGGCCCTCACCGATCACTCGCCCCGGCTGACCGTCGCCAACGGGCTCACGGCGGATCGGCTGCGCGCGCAACTCGACGTCGTCGCCGAGGTCAACGAGCGGCTGGCTCCGTTCCGCCTCCTCACCGGCATCGAGGTCGACATCCTCGACGACGGGTCGCTCGATCAGGAGGAGGACCTGCTGGCCGGGCTCGACGTGGTGGTCGCCAGCGTCCACTCGAAGCTGCGCATGGAGGCGGAGGGCATGACCCACCGCATGCTGACGGCCGTGCACAACCCCCACGTCGACATCCTCGGCCACTGCACCGGGCGCATGCTGCGGCCCCGCATCGGGCCGACCAAGCCGGGCCGTGGCGGGCGCCCGGAGTCCACCTTCGACGCCGCCGCCGTCTTCTCCGCCTGCGTGGAGACGGGCACGGCCGTCGAGATCAACTGCCGGCCCGAGCGGCTCGACCCGCCGATGCGGCTCCTGGAGCACGCGCTGGCGGCGGGCTGCATGTTCTCGGTGGACACCGACGCCCACGCGCCGGGGCAGCTCGAGTGGCAGCCCAACGGCTGCGTCCGGGCGGCCAAGGCGGGCGTGCCCACCGACCGCATCGTCAACACCCGGTCGGCCGACGACCTGCTGGCATGGACGAGATCGAAGTCCTGAAGGTCCAGCCGTACCAGGCCCGCAAGGTCTACGTCTGCCCGGGCTGCAACCAGCAGATCGCCGTCGGCCTCGGGCACCTGGTCGTCGTGCCCACCGATGCGCCCGACCTCCGGCGGCACTGGCACCACGCCTGCTGGGGACACCGCGCCACCCGCCGACCCGGATAGAAGACGACAAGGAGCACCCCGTGGACTTCACCGCCGGCATCACGTTCCAGGACGGCCGCGCCATCACCGTGGACGTCACCGCCATCGACGGGACCGGCGTCTCCTACGTCACCGAGGACGGCGCCGGCCACGTGCCGTGGTCGGACGTGAAGGCATTGATGCTCGCCACCACCGACCACATGCTCGAAAGCGCCGGGTCGCTGTTCGCCATGGCCCAACGGCTCGAGGACTCCGGCGCCGAGGGCGCCCGCGAGGCGCCGCAACTGCGCCAGTTCGGCTTCAACATCCTCCGCCAGGCCGCGCCCCGCCTGTGCCCCCGGGCCGCCGACTGCGGCCTCCGCCCGGGCCAACCCGGCGACCCCGCCGTTTGATTCGCAGAAGAGGGGTCTCCAAGGCCTAATGGCGCGGAGTAAACGGCAGGGGGTTAGGAGACGTCGATGAGGTCGACGACGAAGACGAGGGTTTCGTTGCCGGGGATGGGGCCGGTGCCGCGCTTGCCGTAGCCCATGTGGGGCGGGATCGTGAGCTTGCGGCGGCCGCCGACCTTCATGCCGGCCACGCCCTCGTCCCAGCCCTGAATCACCTTTCCCTGGCCGAGCCCGAAGTTGAACGTCCGGCCCCGATCCCAGGATGCGTCGAACTGGCGGCCGGTGCTCCACGCCACGCCGACGTAGTGCACCTCGACGTTCTGGCCCTTCCGGGCCTCTTCGCCGCCACCTTCGACGATGTCCTCGACGACGAGTTGGGGCGGGGGGCTGGTGTCCTGGGGGATCTCGATGCTGGGCTTCGTGGTGTTGTCGGCCATCGCGCGACCTTACGGCTCGTACCGGGGGCGCCGGCGCAGACGCCGCCGCGTCAGGTCGTTGCGCACGATCCGGGCTGTCTCGCCCACGACGTACCGCCGCGACAGCCGGCCGTCGCGGAACAGGCGGGACGAGGCGGCGAGCAACCGGCGCGGCGTGAGCACCTGGGACGGCTGGAGCCGGTGGTTCAGCAGGTCGATGAACTGGCGCCGCCCTTCGCTGGTCGAACCCAGTCGCTGGAACATCTCGATCGCCACCGGGGACATGCGCCCGGCGGCGCCCAGGTCGGCGGTGAACCAGTGGACCTCGAAGGCGTCGCGGTCGCGCCACGCCCACCAGTCGGCGAGGGCCTCGTCGGTGCCGGCCACGATGGCCGGGGCCAGCCGCTCGGCCTGGCGCAGCGCGTCGGAGATGCCCTGCGCGCCCGCCGGGTCCTTGAAGTGGCCGGCGTCGCCGACCAGCACCCACCCCGGTCCGGCCGACTCGCGGAAGTACAGCGGGAACTCGCTCACGAAGTGCAAACGGCCGGCTCGCTTCCCGCTCGCGACGGCGGCGGCGATCGGCTCCGACACGGCGACATGAGCGGCGAACCCCGCCTCCGGGTCGGCCCGGAAGTCGGCGAGGTGCTCCCGGCCCGGCACGACGGCGGCGAGGTACAGCCCGCTGTCGGTGGGCATGCCGAAGACGAAGTCGTCGCCCTGCCGGTACAGGGTGGCGGCGGCCGGCGGCTCCCAGGTCGCGCCCTCGAAGTACGACCACGACCCGAAGCGCTCGTTCGGCATCGCGTGGTAGCGCCGAGCGCCCACCAGCCGCGCCACCGTCGAGCCCATGCCGTCGGCGCCGACCACTAGGCCCGCCCGGAACTCCGCGTGGGCCTGCGTGGCCCGAACGCCGTGGACAGTGCGCACACCGGCTACACGCCCGTGTTCCTCCACGAGGCCGGTGACCTTCGACCCGGTGTGCACCTCTGCGCCGGCCTCCGCCGCTGCCTCGACCAGCGCGTGGTCGAGGACGGTGCGCCGCACGCACAGCGCCGGGCCGGGATCGGTGGGCAGCGTGTACCAGCGGTCGCTCACGCGCATGCCCTCGAAGTACACGTCCAGGCGCTCGAGCCACGGAGCGCCGGCCTTCAGCACCACGTCCAGCACCCCGAGGCGGCCGAGGCACGCCGACCCCTCGGCCTGGAAGAAGTGCGTAGACGGCGTATCGGAGGGGAATGTCGCCCGGTCGATCAGCGCCACCGAGACGCCTTCGCGGGCCAGGTGCGTGGCCAGCGCCGAGCCCGCGCACCGCGCCCCGACCACCACCACGTCGTAGCGCTCGGCCACGCCGGAAGGTCTAGCCCAGGACGACCACGCTGTCGGGGCCGAGGCGGGCGGTGGTGCCGGTCGGGCTCACGTCGACGTCCCCGTCGACGAGGACCGCGTTGCCGGTATGGCCGTCGCCGATGGGCACCTCGACGGGCTCGTCGCCGGCGTTGACGGCCATCACGACCGTGCCCCGGTCGAGCACGAGCCAGCGGGCGTGCTCGTCGTGGTGGACCTCGACGCCGCGTTCGTGCAGGCGGTGCTCGCGCCGCAGGGCGATGAGCCGGCGGTGCCAGTCGAGCACGGAGGCGTGCGGCTCGCGGCCGGGCTCGGCCCAGTCGAGCCTCGACCGCTCGAACGTGGCCGGGTCCTGCGGGTCGGGCACATCCTCCGGCTTCCAGCCGAAGGCGGCGAACTCCCGGCGCCGTCCCTCGCTCACGGACCGGCCCAGCGCGGCGTCGTCGTGGTCGGTGAAGTACTGGAACGGCGTCGACGCCCCCCACTCCTCGCCCTGGAACAGCATGGGCACGAACGGCGAACAGAGGGTGAGCGCGGCCGCCGCCCGGAGGCGTCCGGGGCTGACCAGATGCGAGAGGCGGTCGCCCTGGGCCCGGTTGCCGACCTGATCGTGAGTCTGGGCATAGCCGAGGAACCTCGACGCCGGGATACCCGCGGGCGACCGTCCGTGGCGCCGCCGCCGGTGCTCGGAGTAGCCGCCGTCGTAGACGTACGCCTGCCGCAGCGCCTTGGCCACGTCGGCCGTCGACCCGAAGTCGGCGTAGTACCCGCGGCGCTCGCCGGTCAGCAGGGCGTGGACGGCATGGTGGAAGTCGTCGCTCCACTGGGCGTCGAGCCCGTACCCGCCCCGCTCGGCGTCACGCACCAGCCGGGGGTCGTTGAGGTCGCTCTCGGCGATGAGGACGGCGTGCGGCGGTACCTCGGCGCGGAGCTCTTCGAGCAGGTGGGTCGCCGACGTGTCGAGGATGGCGTGGACGGCGTCGAGGCGGAGACCGTCGACGTGGTAGTCCCGCACCCACATGCGGGCGTTGTCGACGAAGAACGTGCGCACCTCGTCGCTGTACGCGCCGTCGAGGTTGACGGCCGCGCCCCACGGCGTGGCGTAGCGGTCGGTGAAGTACGGGCCGAACCGGCCGAGGTAGTTCCCCGACGGACCGAGGTGGTTGTAGACGACGTCGAGCAGCACGGCCAGGCCGCGGGCATGGCACGCGTCGACGAGGGCCTTCAGCCGCTGGGGCCCGCCGTACGCCTGGTGCGGCGCGTACAGGTCGACGCCGTCGTAGCCCCAGCCCCACCGGCCCGGGAACTCGGCCACGGGCATCAGCTCGACGTGGGTCACGCCCAGGTCGGCGAGGTGGTCGAGGTGCTCGACGACGCCGTCGAAGGTGCCGGCGCCCGAGAACGTCCCGACGTGCAACTCGTAGATGACGGCCTCGGCCAGCGGCGGCGGGCGCCATCCGCCATCGGCCCACCGGAACGCGTCGTGGTCGACGAACGCCGACTGGCCGTGGACGCCCTCGGGCTGCCACGCCGACCGGGGATCCGGGCGGGGCGGGGACCCGTCCACCGAGAACGAGTAGCGCGTGACGCCGTCGTCGATCGTGGCCGTCCACCAGCCGCGCTCGTCGGGCCCCTTCATCGCGACCCCCTCGACCGCGACGTCATGGGCGTCGGGCGCCCACACCCGCACCTCCCGGCTCACACGCGGCCCAGCAGCGCGACGGGGAAGCCGGCGAGGAGATCGGCGAGCGCCACCTCTGCGGTCCAGCTGCGGCCCGACAGCTCATCGGTCCAGCGGCCGGGCGGCAGGGCCAGCGCCGTGTCGCCCCAGCCGCGGCCCAGCCCGATCACCAGCCGGGGTACGACGACGACGGCATCCTCGCCGCGAGCGAAGGCCACCGCGTGGTCCGCCTTCTCGCCTTCGGCAAAGAGCGGCCGGTACCCGGCACCCGGCGCAAAGGCGGCGGCGAGGCGTCCCCGCCGGGCGTGCAGCACCCGGTACAGCAGCCAGAGCTTCGGCGCGCCGTCGTCGGCCCACTCGAGCGCTTCGGCCGCCGTCGCATCGGCCACCTTGTCGAGCAGGCGGCGGCGGAGGTCGTAGTCGACGGCCCGGCGGTTGTCGGGGTCCACGAGGCTCAGGTCCCACAGCTCGGTGCCCTGGTAGATGTCGGGCACACCAGGCGAGGTGAGCTTCAGGAGGAGCTGGGCCAGCGACGCGACCCGGCCGCCGTCCACCAGCGGACGCACGAACGCCTCGAGATCGACGATCAGCTCCTCGTCGGCCAGGAGGGCGGCGACGAAGTCGGCCACGGCCTGTTCGTACGCGGGGTCGGGCGTGACCCACGAGGTGCGTTGCTTCGCCTCTTTCACCGCCTTGAGCACGTAGTCGGTCGCACGCTCCTGATCGATGGGCCAGGCCCCGACGAGCGTCTGGTAGGCGAGGTAGGCGGTGTTGGCGTCGGGCGCCTCATGGCGGGCCGCCCACCGCCGGACGGCGAGCGTCCAGTGTTCGGGAATCTCCGAGACCAGGGCCAGGCGGGCCCGCACGTCCTCGCTGCGCTTGGTGTCGTGGGTGGACGTCGACAGCATCGTCGCCGGCCATGCCCCGGCGTTCTGCCGGTGGAAGTCGTCGACGCCGGTGCCGAACCGGCCCGGATCGCCGCCGACCTCGTTGAGGCACACGAGCCTCAGGTACCGGTAGAAGGCGGTGTCCTCGACGCCCTTGGCCATGACCGGGGCGGTGAACTGCTGGAACCGCAGGGCGAGCTCGGACTCCCACCGGCCCGGCACCTCGCCGAGCAGCACGCCGTGGAGGAAGCGCAGGAGATCGGCGCTCGAGTCGGGCTGGCGCCGGGCGGCCTCGGTGACGGCGTGGTCCAGTGCGGCACGGTCCGCATCCGACGGCTCCTCGCCGGGCCGCACGTAGGTGCGGTAGAGGGGGAAGCAGGCGGCGATCTCGGCCAGTGCCTCGCGGACCTCCCGCCGCGTGTAGTCGCGATAGTGGCGGTGCCCGGCGCAGACGACGAGGGCACGGTCGGTCAACCGCTTCAGGTCGGTCGAGAGCGACTCGCGCATGACCTCGCGGCGAGCATCGTAGGCGATGGTGGCGAAGTCGCCCTCCGCGCCCGTGAACCGTGCGTACAAGCCGGTGAGCGGTTCCTCACCCCGCGGGTCGACGAACAGGCCCGTTACGGCGTTGAGGAAGTCGTACCCGGTGGTGCCGGCGACCGGCCAATCGGGCCGCAGCGCCTCGCCCGGGTGGAGGATCTTCTCCACCACCACGTACGTGTCGGGCCCCGCCTGGTCACGCAGGCGGTCGAAGTACCACGTCGGGTCGCGCAACCCGTCGGGGTGGTCGACCCGCAGGCCGGCGACCTTGCCCTCGGCGACCAGCCCCAGCACGAGCCGGTGCACGTCGTCGAACACCTCGGCATCACCCATGTTCAGGGCGATGAGATCGGGGATGTCGAAGAACCGCCGGTAGTCGAGCTCCTCACCGGCCACGCGCCAGTAGGCCAGCCGGTAGTACTGGCGGCGCAGCAGGTCGTCGAGCCGGTCGGGGTCGTCGTTGACCGTCAGGTCACCGTCGAACGTCGCCGGCGAGATGGGTGCCTCGTGCTCGTGGTACCGCACGACGTACCCGTCGGCCTGCGTGGCCCGAACGCCGTCACCATCCCGCTCCACGCGGATCTCGCCGGCGTCGACCACCCGGCCGTAGTGGTCACCGAGCACGGGCAGCAGCACGTGCTCGCCGGCGCTCCAGTCGATGTCGAAGCACTTGGCCCAGCGGCTTTCCGGGCCGTTGGCCAGCACGTCCCACCACCAGCGGTTGCGGCGCGCCGGGTTGGTCGACATGTGGTTGGGCACGATGTCGACGATGTGGGACAGGCCGTGGGCACGCAACGCGTCGCACATCCGCTCGAATGCCGCGGCGCCGCCCAGCTCCTCGTTCAGGCGGGTGTGGTCGACCACGTCGTAGCCGTGTGTGCTGCCGGGAGCCGCCTGCAGGTAGGGCGAGCAGTAGACGTGGCTGATGCCCAGCGCCGCGAGGTACGGGACGATGGCGGCGACGTCGTCGAAGCCGAACCCGGCGTGGAGCTGGACCCGGTAGGTGGCGATGGGAACGGTCATGGGAAGCCGGGGAGCCTCTACCCACGCGATCATGGCAGGCATGCGGCTGCCCGTCATGCCTCCGGTCTCGCCCATGCTGGCCAAGCTCTCCCGGGAGATGCCAAATGCCACCGACCTGATCTTCGAGCCCAAGTGGGACGGGTTTCGCTGCATCGTGTTCCGGGACGGCGACGAGGTCGAGCTGGGCAGCCGCAACGAGCGGCCGCTCACCCGGTACTTCCCGGAGCTGGTCGAGGTGCTCAAGGCTGCACTGCCCGAGCGCTGCGTCCTCGACGGCGAGATCGTCATCGTCACCGATCACGGGCTCGACTTCGACGCCCTGCAGCTGCGTATCCACCCGGCCGAGTCGCGGATCCGGATGCTGGCCCGTGAGGTGCCTTCGTCGTTCGTCGCCTTCGACCTTCTCGCCCTGGGCGACGACGATCTCCGGAGCCGGCCCTTCGCCGAGCGCCGCGCCGCCCTCGAAGAAGCGCTGGCCGGCGTGCAGCCGCCCGTCCACCTGACGCCGGCCACCCGCGACCGGGCGGTGGCCGAGGTCTGGTTCAACCAGTTCGAGGGGGCGGGGCTGGACGGGATCGTGGCCAAGCCCGGCGACCTCCGCTACCGGGAGAACGAGCGGCTGATGATCAAGGTCAAGCACGCCCGCACGGCCGACTGCGTCGTCGCCGGGTTCCGGTGGCACAAGACGGGCGGGACCGTCGGCTCGTTGCTCCTCGGTATCTACGACGACGACGGAGCGCTGCACCATGTCGGCGTGGCGTCGGGCTTCTCGGTCGCCCGCCGGGCCGAGCTGACCAAGGACATCGCGCCCTACCGCGACCGGGCGCTCGACAACCATCCGTGGGCCGAATGGGCCACGGCGACCGGTTCTCTGGACGCCGCCCTGCGTGACCCGAACGCGGTCACCAGGATGCCGGGCGGGGGGGGCAACCGGTGGAACGCCGGGAAGGACATGTCGTGGGAGCCGCTGCGCCCGGAGCAGGTCGTCGAAGTGGCCTACGACCACCTGCAGGGCGACCGGTTCCGTCACGCCACGTCGTTCGTTCGCTGGCGGCCCGACCGCGAGCCGGCATCGTGCACGTACGCCCAGTTGGAGACGGCGGTGCCCGAGGAACTGGAGGCGGTCTTCGGGGCCAAATAGTCGGCGGGCCGGGGGTTCAGGTCGGCGCGAGGCGGGCATAGAAAGCCTGTCCCCCCCGGAGAGGCCAATCAATGCTCGGCTCCGGCTTGGCCCAATCCTGCTCCCTTCCCCCGAACCCGTCCGATGCGCGCCACGAGCTGCAGGCGCTGCTGTCGGCGTCGGCCTGGCCGGGTGACGCCGACGCCGTCGTGCTGGCGGTGCACGAGGCCATCATGAACTCCGAGCTGCATGCCGGCGGGGCCACCGCGGCGACGGCGCAGACCGACGGCACCACGGTCGTGGTCGAGGTGCACGACGGCGGTCCGGGCTTCGACATCGATGGCCACGCCCGCCATCCGCCCGATCCCCTGGCCGAACGCGGCCGGGGCCTGTGGCTGATCAGCCAGATCGCCCACGGGTGGGAACTCGAGCGCCAGTGCGGCCGCACGTGCCTCCGACTCGTCTTTCAACCCTGACCCGGCCCGATTCGCCATCCGCCCGGGTGTCCTGAACCGGAGATGCTCTGGTACGGTTTTCCCCAGGGGAGGACAGCGGCTTTGGTCGTGTGCGTTGGCTAGGCAACGGGTTGGTGGTGGTGAGGAGGAAGACCTCCTACAGCTCTACCTCAACGACATCGGGAAGTACCCGTTGCTCACGCGCGCCGAGGAGGTCTCGCTCGGCAATCTGGTGCTGGCCGGCCGGAAGGCGGCGGCGGAACTGGCGCGGTGCGCAGACACCCTCGACGCCAAGCGTCGCGGCGAGCTGCAGGATGCACTCCGGGCCGGCGAGGACGCGGCGCGGACCTTCGTGCGGGCGAACCTCCGCTTGGTCGTCTCGATCGCCAAGAAGTACCAGACGGCCAACCTCCCGCTGCTCGACCTCATCCAGGAAGGCAACTTCGGGCTGATCCATGCCGTCGAGCGCTTCGACGCCCGGCGTGGGTTCAAGTTCTCGACGTATGCCACCTGGTGGATCCGCCAGACCATCGCCCGCGGGATCGCCAACACCGGCCGGACGATCCGCCTGCCCGTGCATGCCGGCGACCAGCTGCTCGCCATCCGCATCGCCAGCACGTCCTTCGAGGTCCGCAACGGCCGCCCCCCCACGGCGGGGGAGCTGTCGGCGGCGGTCGCGATGCCGGGGAAGAAGATCGACGAGCTGGTCCCCTACCTCGCCGACCCGCTGTCGCTGTCCGACCGGGTGAACGACGGGGACGTCGAGCTGGGCGAGCTGGTCGAGGACACGCGCTCCCCGGCGCCCGACCAGGCCGCGATGGCCGCCATGCTCCCGGCCCAGGTGCAGGAGCTGTTGGCGGCGCTCGATCCGCGTGAGCGGGAGATCCTCTGCCTGCGGTACGGGCTTGACCGGGGCCGCCCCCGCACCCTCGAAGAGGTGGGCGAGCTGTTCGGCCTCACTCGCGAGGGCGTTCGCCAGGCCGAGCTCAAGGCCATCGGCAAGCTCCGCCGGCGCGGCTCGCGCGGCGGCCGCGACCTGCTCTCGGCCTAGCCACCCCCCGGTTTACTCCGCGCCATTGGCCCGTGGAGGGCCCCTTTTTGCGGATCAATCGGCAGAAACCCACCGGCTCTCCCCCCCGGGGGGGACCGGGGCGTTCCGTAGGATGATCGAATGACCGATCAGGAGTTCTGGCAGGAGCTGGCCCAGCAGTTGCGGGTGGACGCCATCCGCATGAGCGGACAGGCGGGCTCGGGGCACCCGACGTCGTCGATGTCGGCGGCCGAGCTGATGGCGGTGCTGGTG
>JBOGIC010000415.1:0-5178 GCA_050744985.1 Acidimicrobiales bacterium | reverse complement strand
CGGCCCGGGTGTTCAGCCTGGGCACCGACGCCGACGGCCACGACTCCTGGCGCCTCCACGCCACCGCCCGGCTGCGGCCCCGGCCGGCAGATGGGGAGGCGTCCGATGGCCGAGACAGCGGCGTCGGCATCGAACGGTTGAAGGCCGGCTTTGTCGACGAGCAGGCGGGCGCCTCGTTCTATCAAGCCATCTGGCATCCGCAGTTCGAGCTGGGAACGTCCTTCCGCCTCGTCGAGACCGTGCTTCGTCGCGAAGGCGAGGCGTTGGCCCGCGTGCGCTTCCCGTCCGACGACGCCCCCGCCGTCCGGGCCGGTGTCCGCCCCGAGCTGTTGGCTATCGACGCCTGCGTGCAAGTCGTCGCGGCGGCGTTGCCGACCACGAGCCGGTGGCGAGCCGAGGGCGCGCCGGTGCTGCTCGGGACCGGCCACGAGCGGTTCACCGCCCACCGGCCCACGCCGTCCTCGGGCGTGTGGTGCCGAGCGACCATCAGGCCTGTCGGCGACAGCGACGTCGTCGGCGACCTCCAGCTGTTCGACGACGCCGGCCTGCCGGTCGCCGCGATCGAAGGCATCCGCCTCAAGGCGGCGTGGCCCGAGACCTTGCAGCGGCTGGCCGGCGCGGGCCGCCCAAGGAGCCGGCCGAGGCGCTCGTCGGCGTTGTCCCGCCAGAAGCTGCTCGCCGAGCCGCGCGAGGATCGCGTCGCAATGGTCACGCAGTACGTGCATGGCGAGCTGGCGGCCGTACTGGGCGTTCCCCCGTCCGAGCTGGCCGACGATCAACCGATCTCGTCGTTGGTCGACTCCCTCATGGTGGTCGAGCTCAAGACGCGCATCGAGAACGACCTCGAGACGGAGATTCCCGTGGGACTGCTGCTCGAGGAGCCGTCGATCGCAGTGCTGGCGGACTCGTTGCTGACCGGGCTGGCCGTCCCGGCGCAGCCGTCCGGCAGGTCGACGGTGGTGGCTTCGACGATGACCGTGGAGCAGATGCTCAAAGAAGCTGTGCTCGACCCGTCGGTCACTCCACGATCGGCATCCGGACCCGTCGCGGAACCCGTCGGCGTGCTGCTCACGGGAGCCACGGGGTTCGTCGGGGCGTTCCTCCTCGCCGAGCTGGTCCGCCAGACCGACGCCACCGTCTATTGCCTGGTCCGGGCGTCGGACACCCCCGGCGCCATGAGGCGCATCCGAGCCAACATGGAGTCGTACGGCCTCGCCTTCGATGAGTCCCGTGTGTTCCCCGTCCTCGGTGACCTGGCGCGTCCGGGGCTCGGACTGGACCCCGACCTGTTCGACGCACTGGCCGCCAGCGTGGACGGCGTCTACCACTGCGGTGCGACCGTCAAGTGGACCTATCCATATACGGCGCTGAAGCCCGCCAACGTGCTCGGCACCCAGGAGACGCTGCGGTTGGCCAGCCGATGGTCACCCGTCCCTCTCCACTTCGTCTCGACCGTGGGCGTCTTCGCCGGTCCCGGGCCCGCGCCGCGCCCGGTAGGCGAGGACGAACCCCTCGAACACAGCGGCGCCCTGTCGGTCGGCTATGCCCAGAGCAAGTGGGTAGCTGAGAAGCTCGTCACGATCGCCCGTTCTCGCGGACTGCCGGCGTCGATCTACCGGCCCAGCATCGGAGCCGAGAGCGGCACCGGGGTCTTCAACCGGCATGACCACGTCTGCCTGGTACTCAAGGGCTGCATCGAGCTGGGCGCGGCACCAGAGCTGGACGTGCCGGTCCAGATCGCGCCGATCGACTACGTGGCCAAGGCCGTCGTTCACCTGTCGCTGCGACCGGATCAGTTGGGGAGCACGTTCCATCTGGTGAATCCCGAGGTCCGTCGATGGAGCGAGCTGTTCGATCACGTGCGAGCGCTCGGGTACCACCTCGCACGCCTGACCTACAGCGAGTGGGTGGCGGCACTGGCCGATGCCGCCCAGACTCGCCCGGAGGGCGCCTTGTACGGCCTGCTCCCGTTCTTCACGGAATCGACTCCCGAAGGCCTTCGACTGCCGATCTTCGACTCCTCGCGGGCACAGGCGGCCTTGGCCGGTACCGGCATCGCCTGCCCGCCGCTGGAAGGACCGCTTCTGGGCACGTTCATCGCCCACCTCCGGGACACCGGCTTCCTGCCCCCGCCACCGACCGCGGCACATGACGCGGTCGCGCACGGGATCGCGTCGACGGCGTGAGTCGATCCGCGGGCACGGGGCTGGGGACCGGCGAGGTGCAAGTCTGGCGCCTGTGGGTCGACACCCTGGGGCCCGGGCGGGACGATCTGGCGATGCTGCTGTCCGACGAGGAGCGGGCGCGTGCCGACCGGTTTCGTTTTGCACCCGACCGGCGGCGGTTCGTCGTGACGCACGCGTGGCTGCGGCAGATCCTCGGGCACTACCTCGACCGTGATCCGGGCGAGGTGCGGTTCGTGCCCAACCGCTGGGGGAAGCCCGAGATCGACGGTGAGGCCGGGTCTATGGCGGTCGGCTTGAGCATCTCGCACTCCGCCGACCTGGCCCTAGCCGCCATCGCGTGCGGCCGGCGCGTCGGGGTCGACGTCGAGCGCATCCGCGACGACATCGACGTGATGGCGATTGCCGACGGCCAGTTCGCCCCGACGGAGCGGCGAGCTCTCCACGCCCTCCCGCCGGCGATGCGCTGTCGGGCCTTCTTCACGTGCTGGACTCGGAAGGAGGCTTATGTCAAGGCCGATGGCCGGGGCCTGTCGATCCCGTTCGATGCGTTCGACGTCGCGGTGAGCTCGGTCGAGCCAGCCGGCCTACTGTCGGCTTCCTGGGAGTCGGGGGAAGCCTCCCTCTGGTCGTGGCGTGACCTCGATGCCGCGCCCGGTTACGCGGCCGCGCTCGTCGTCGAAGGACGGCACCCCCTGCCTGCGCCCGCGTGGCAGGAATGGCATGAGCTCTGAGGGAGGCGAGCAAAGCGAGACCCACGATCTCGCGGCGGCGCACGAGAACTGCGGAGCATGTTCGCCGAGAAGGACACGCCGGTGCCTGCTTGTCCGTATGGGCCAACGCGCTGGTTCGGGGCCTGCTCGTCTCCGAGGAAAAGGCGTCATGCGCGAGCCGCGGCGCGGTGCCGATTGCTGCCAACCACAACGTCGCCCTGTCTGCTCTACGCCGCGATGGCAGCCTCGTTGATCGTGACCGGCGACAGGAAGTGGGCGTCAGACCGCCGCCACAGGCGCGGCACGTGAGCTGGCGAGGAAGCGCATGGCGGTGATGCTCGGCATGAAAAGGTACCCACCTCCCCGGTTGGTGACGAAGTTGGGGACCCCGCTCACCCGACGCCGCACGGGCCGTCCCGGGAGGGTGAGCCAGGTCGGGTCTGTGTTGTCCCCGATGAGGGGGTCACGGTCGTTGAGGAGCCCGTTGAACTTGGTGTTGTTCGTCCAGGTCTGCTGGATGAACTCGAACTGATTCGCGATGTTCGTGTTGATGGCGATGAACTGGATCCCGCGCTCCTGCCCGTCGTCCTCGAGCCCGAGCGGCGCCCTGCCGGCAGCGAGCGTCGCCTCGGTGACGAGCGGCGGGCCGAAGATGAGCGATCGCCGGATGATGCGGTGGCGGTTCGAGGTGAGCAACGAGTCCTCGACGCTGTCCCCCAAGATGGCGTCGCGCGGGTTGCTACGCCGGATGTGCGCGCCGACAGGACAGGCGAACGCGTGGGGATCCGCGCGCGTGTACAGGAAGGCGTCGGTGTCGGCGAAGCGGTGATCGTCCCGGTCCGGCGAGAGGACGAGGGGTGCGCCGCTCGGCCAGCGACCGACCATCCTCGACGCGAATTGGACGACCGCATGACGCCGCTCCTCCTGGCTCCCACCGGGGGGTGCCGCGCCGTTCTCCTCCGCGAACCGCCAGAACGCCGGGACATCCTGGGCGAGCTTCCGGTAGACGGCGTAGGTGCCGTTGCGCCCCAGGTCCTTGTAGCCGGGCAGGGTCGGGAACGGCGGCAGGACGTTGAGGGGATCCTCCGCGACGGGCACACCGACGGTCGGGGGGAGCAGCTGGTACTGGTTGGTGTGCCCGAGTACGAACTCGCCGAGGCGCACGACGTTGGCGCCCGGCTCGCCGTCGATCCCCTCCACGCCGGGCTGGCCGACGCCGTCGTGGAAGCCGAACGGCTCCCGGTTCGTGTACCGGATCCCCCCCTGCTCTCCGGTCTCGACGACGCCGCCGTCGGATCGGCGCGCCAGGTCACGTAACCAGGCGACGCGATCGTCCCTCGTACTCTCGTCGATGGCGTAGAGGATGACCAGCACGTGCAACGACGGGTTATCGGGGCCGCCGATCTCCCAGTGGGCCGGCGCACTCGGCCCGGCGTCGCCCACGACGGGGGCGCGCGCCGCCATGCCCATGATGAACTCACGCGAGAAGGTCTCGAGCGCGTCGTCGGACAAGCCGAGCGCTGCCATCCCGTCGTAGCTGATCGCCACGTTCAAGGTGCTGGGAGGCTTCTCCTTCGTCCCATCGGGTCGCTTCCTCCAGTCCTCGGCGGTCGTGATGGATGGCGTGAGCTGACCGAGGAACTCTCTCCCGCGAGGCGCGTCGGTGATTTCCAAGAACAGGTATGTCCCAACGTTGAGATGGCCGTAACCGCTGAAGATGAACCCCTGGATATCGCGTTTGTCCGCGGCCGATAGCTCTCGCATCTCGTTCTCCCTTCGTAGGACGACTCAGAGAAGCTGCAACCACCTCCGGGTACTGTCGAGGTCGAATCGGGCGCTCAGAGGGCCGCACACCTCGAAGCTACGGACGATGTTCAGGACGGTCTGCATAGGATAGGCACTGTACGTCGCTTGGGGAATGAACTGTCGCTCTCTGATGTACCTTTTGAAGGCATCGATGTCACGCATACCTGCGGACGGATAGCCGATCGTGCTCCCCCAGATTGCGTCCAGTCCCCACGCGATCTTGTCGACGAAGTCACCCATGTAGTTTTCCCAGGATCCGTCGAAGTTTCCCTGAAAGAGGAGGTACCTCCCGCCATCCAGCAAGACCCAGCGGGCGAAGTGAATCGTGTGGACCCCGGCCAACTCACCGGGTGGGTATCCATACTTCGCCAGGAAGTCGGTGAACGCGAGCGCGACCCGAACGTACGCTTGATGGCCTGGCTTCAAGATCGTCAGGTTGGTCATTTGGTTCTGAACGACGACCTGCTCCTTGAACT
>JBOGIC010000414.1:0-14541 GCA_050744985.1 Acidimicrobiales bacterium | reverse complement strand
GGGCCGGGCGCTGCTGTCCTGGCCCGGCCTCCCGGGCCGGGCGCTGGCGCTCGGGGGCCTGCCTATCGGGTCGGGTGGGACCGAATGTACGATCGGGGTCGTGCGCGTGGTGCCCTGATGAACGCCCTGCTGCTGCCTTTCGTCGCGGTCGTGGCCGGGATCATCTCGTTCAGCTCGCCGTGCTGCCTCCCGCTGGTGCCGGGGTACCTGTCCTATGTCGCGGCCCTGCCCGTGTCCGAACTGGGGGAGCGCCAGGCTCGGCGGGTCACGTTGCGCGCCGCCGTGCTGTTCGTGGCCGGGTTCACGACCGTGTTCACCGTGCTCGGGCTCAGCGCCGGCATCGCCGGGAGCGTGCTGCTGCGCAACCGCGAGGACATCGTGCGGGTTTTCGGCGTCGTGATCATCGTCCTGGGCCTGATCACGGCCGGGGTACTGAGGGTCCCGGCGTTCCAGCGGGAGCGGCGCCTCGATCTGGCCCGGGTGCCCCGCGGGCCGTTGTGGGCGTTCCCGCTCGGGATGGCCTTTGCCGCCGGGTGGGTGCCCTGCATCGGCCCGGTGCTGGCCACGATCCTCGCCACCGCCAGCGTCAGCGGCACGGCCGTGTGGGGAGCGGTCCTGCTCGTGCTCTACTCGCTCGGGCTGGGGGTGCCGTTCATCCTCATCGGCCTCGGGTACAACCGCGCGCAGCGGTCGATGGGCTGGCTCCGGCGCAACGGGCAGCGCATCGAGATGGTCGGCGGCCTGCTCCTGGTGGCGGTGGGCATCCTGTTCGTCACCGGGCGCTGGGAGGAGCTGTTCCGCCCGCTCCAGCGCTGGTTCGCCAACTGGCCGATCTGACCTTGGCTACCGAGGCACCTGCCCCCCGGACGTCGCACCGCGCCCGCTGGATCGCCCTCGCCGTGGGCCTGCCGGTGGCGCTGCTGCTGGCGGTCCTGGCGACGCGCCCTCCCGCGGGTGTGCGCGCCGCCGACTCACCGCTGCTCGGCAAGCCGGCCCCCGAGGTGCGGGGCACGACGATCGACGGGGAGCCGGCCGAGGTGGCGGCGTCGAGCGGCCGGTGGGTGCTGGTCAACTTCTTCGCCACGTGGTGCGTGCCGTGCCGCCAGGAGCACCCGGACCTGATCCGCTTCGCCCTGCAGCACAGCCTCACGGGGGATCTGGACGTCTACGGCGTCGTCTACGACGACTCGGTGGCGGCCGTGAAGGAGTTTCGCGAGAAGGAGGGCGGCGACTGGCCCCTGCTCGCGGACCCGAGCGGGCGGATCGCCCTCGACTTCGGTGTTGCCGGCGTGCCCGAGTCGTACCTCATCGATCCCGAGGGGCGCGTGGCGGCGAAGGTCATCGGCGGCGTCCGGGCGGCCTCCCTCGACGACCTGCTGGTCAAGCTCAAGCAGGGGCGCCCGGCCCGGTGAGGCGGGGGCCGGCGCGGCTGGTGCTGGCCCTGATGATCGTGGGGTTGCTGGTCAGTTCCGATCTGGTCGCCCGCACCGTCGCCGAGCGCCGCCTGGCCGCGCGGGTGGCCACGGCCGTGCCCGCGGCCGATGCGACGTCGGCCCACATCCACTCCTTCCCGTTCCTCGCCCGGCTCCTGTCGTCGGGGCACGTGTCGAACGTCGATGTCCGGGTGCGCGGAGTCGAGGTCCGGGGCCTACGGTTCGACTCGATCACGGTCGACCTCGAAGGGGTCCAGATCGACCGCACCGAGCTCGTGGGGAACGGCCGCGTGGTGGTCGAGAAGGTCACGCGCGGCACCGTTCACGCCATCGTGACGGAGGCCGCGATATCGCAGTTGACCGGCGTGCCCGTCCACCTCGAGGCCGGTCGGGCCTCGGTGACGGTCTTCGGTCGGGAGGTGGGCGTCGACCTCGCCGTACGGGACGCGCGCCTGGTCATCGGCGCCGCCGCCGGGATCTCGCTTCCGGGCTTCGATCTCGTCGCGCCGCTGCTGCCGTGCATACCCGACGCCGAGATCCTCGCGGGGCGGGTGGTGCTGAGCTGCGAGTTCACCGACGTCCCGGTCGAGTTGAGGGTTTGACGCTCAACCTCCGGGGCGAGCCGGTCGACAATCTCGCGGATGAAGCGCCAACCGACGCGCCTGGGCGGCCAGGCGCTGATCGAGGGGGTCATGGTCCGGTCGGGGGACACCTGGGCGGCCGCGGCCCGGGGGCCCGACGGGAGCATCGTGACGGTCCGGGCCGAGGTCGCCCCGTGGACACGCCTCGGGCGGAGGATCCCGGTGATGCGGGGCATGCTCGCCCTCGTCGCCACGGTGTCGCTGGGCATGCGCGGCCTGTCCTGGTCGCGCACGGTCGCGGAAGGCGACAAGGGCCAGACCAGCCGCCGAGCGGTCATCACCGCGACCGTCTTC
Organism: Acidimicrobiales bacterium; assembly: GCA_050744985.1. GTDB lineage: Bacteria > Actinomycetota > Acidimicrobiia > Acidimicrobiales > AC-14 > JBOGIC01. The sequence continues at coordinate 12,173 of JBOGIC010000414.1, read as the reverse complement.
TCGGTCGGCATGTTCGTCGGCGTGTTCGCGCTGGTGCCGGCCGCGGTGGCGGGGCTGGCCACGGGGGGTCACCACGGCCTGGGCTTCTCGGTCGTGGAGGCGGCGGCCCGCCTCGTGTTGTTCGTGGGCTACGTCGCCGCCATCGGCCGCCTGCCGGGAATCCAGCGGACCTTCGAGTACCACGGGGCCGAGCACCAGGCCATCGGCGCCTGCGAGGCGGGCGACACGCTCGACCTCGCGAGCGTGCGCCGCTACAGCCCGCGCCACGCCCGCTGCGGCACCGACTTCCTCGTGCTGGTAGCGGTCGTCGCCGTCCTCGCCTTCGCCCTCGTCTCGCCGTCGTCGTGGTGGGCCCTCGCCCTCAGCCGGGTGCTGTTGCTCCCGGTCGTCGCCGGCCTCGCCTACGAGGTGCTGCGGGTGTCGGACCGGCCGCGTGCGGCCCGCTGGCTGAAGCCCCTGATGGCCCCCGGCCTCGCCGTCCAGCGCCTGACCACACGCGTGCCCACTGACGACCAGATCGAGGTCGCCATCGTCGCCGTCCAGACCGCGATCGCCACGCCCGCCGTCCCCGACAGCGAGTGTGCAGAAAAGGCGGTATAGCACCACTTTCTGCACACTGACCCCGCGAACGAACGTCAGGGTTGGCGGTTGGCGTCCCGGCGGGCGGCGGCGACGACGGCGGCGGGATCGTCGACGACGAGGTCGACGGGGCGGTCGCGGTCGAGGAGCCCGTTGGGGCGGACGAACCAGGCGGCGATGTCCCAGTCCGACCAGCCGCCGAGCTGGGACAGGATCTCGGCGACCACGGGAAGCGGGTTACCGGCGCCGTCGAACTGGAAGCCGAGGTACCACGTGGCGCCCTCGTACTCGACGCCGAAGATGCGGCCCTTCCTGTGCCACCGCTGGGCCCGGCGTCCGGGGCCCGGGTCGGGTGCGTCGGCGCCCGTGGCGGGCCAGGCGCCGAAGTCACGCAGGAGGCGCGCCCGTCGCTCCGCCTCCTGCGCGGCTCGTTCCAATGCATCGGGGGTCACCACCGCAAGCGTGGGCGCCACGTCGTCGACGAGGCGCTCCAGAGCACGGTGGTCACCGTCGTTGACCGCTTGGACCAACTGCGCGATGGCCCGCTTCAGTTGGTCGTAGACGTCGGGCCCCGCCGCCACCACCACGGCGTTGCCGTATTCCGACACGGCCGGGTGGCGGCGAGCGAGGGTGGCCCGAGCCCGGGCGTCAAGCTCGACGATGGCGCCGCGGCGGGCGTATTTGGGGGCACGCACGCGGGGTGCGACGCTTCAGCGTCAGCGCGAGTGCTCTTGCCCGGACGGGACCGGTTCCGGCATGGCCTTGGGTGTCCCGCCGTCTTCACCGCCGACCATGACGTGCGGCGACGAGCCGTAGAACTCGGGGTAGGCGAGCACGCCCATCTCCGGCAGGTCGACGCCCTCGAGCTCCACCTCGGCCGTAGGCCGGATGCCGCCCTTGGTGAGGGCGTTCTGGACCTTGAAGAAGGTGTAGACGATGCCGAACATCACGGTGGCGATCGTCAGCGCTCCGATCACCTGGGCCCCCAACTGGCCCGCGCCGCCGTGGCCGTAGATGATGCCCCAGACGTTCTCGGTGGAGCTGCCGGTCAGGTTCCAGTCCCCGCCGTAGCTGCCGTCGGCGAAGATGCCCACGGCCAGCACCCCGAAGCAACCGCAGACACCGTGGACCGAGATCGCGCCGACCGGGTCGTCGATGCCTCGGCGTTCGATGAACCACACCGCCTCGACCACGATCATCCCGGCGACGACGCCGATGACGGCCGCCGACCACGGCTGGACGAACGCACACGGCGCCGTGATCGCCACCAGGCCGGCGAGCATCCCGTTCGCCATCATTCCCGGGTCGGGCTTGTGATCCTTGGCGCGGAACTGCACCCAGAACATGGCGACGACGGCACCGAACGCACCGGCGATGGCCGTGTTGACGGCGACCACCGTGAACCGGTTGTCGGTCGCGGACAGCGTCGAGGCGGCGTTGAAGCCGAACCAGCCGAACAACAGGATGAACGTGCCGAGCATGGCCATCGGGATGTTGTGGGCGGCGAGCGTGCGCGGCTTGCCGTCCGGTCCGAACTTCCCGATGCGGGGCCCGAGCACGAGGGCACCGGCGAGCGCCGCCACCCCTCCCATCATGTGCACCACGCCGGAGCCGGCGAAGTCGACGTAGCCGTGCCCGAGGCCGGCGCTGGCGCCGAGGCGGGCGAGCCAGCCGCCGCCCCAGGTCCACGCCCCGAACAGCGGGTAGTAGAGGGCACCGCAGAACAGGCCCCACACGACGAAGCTGTTCCACTTCCAGCGCTCGGCCATGGCGCCGGTGGGGATGGTGGCGGTCGTGTCCATGAACGCCACCATGTAGAGGAAGAAGGCGAGGATGGACACGTCGTAGGCGTTGGCGCTCAACCCGATGGGGCCCTTCCAGGCGAAGACCCAGTCCCCCGAACCGAGGAGCGCGCTCCCGATGGCGTTGTCGTAGCCGAACACGCCCGGGAAGCTGTAGCCGCCGAACATCAGCGGGAAGCCGATGAGGAAGTAGCCGACGAACCCGACGCCGAAGATGGCGAAGTTCGTCGACACCACGTGCGCCGCGTGCTTCGACCGGCAGAAGCCGGTCTCCACCAGGGCGAAACCCGCCTGCATGAAGATCACGAGCACGGCACCGATGATGATCCACAGCAGGTTCAGGCTGATCTCACCGTGGGTGAGCTCGTCTCCGACCGACACGCCGCCGGCATCGGTCGGGCTCGCCCACGCCATGCCCCCCAGGAGCAGTGACGCCCCCACAACCGTCGCCGCCGCGACTCCGAGTCTTGACGCTCTCAGATGGCGCACAGGCCCCCTTCCTCCTTCTTCGCCCAGCTCTACGCGGGAAGTCAGGTGCAAGCTACGGGGCTGTCATTTCTGGTCGGTCATCGGATTGTTTCGGCTCGATGTCAGGTCTTGTTCCGTTTCCTTGCCCCGCCATACGGCCTCCGCGCCGACCGCTCCACGGTGCGAGGCGGCGGCGCCCGGGCGTGACGCCGGCGGCCAGATGGCGGCGCACCGCCTCTTCCACGGCGGGCATCAGCTTGTGCCCGTCACGATCGGTCAGCTCGAACACGTCGGTGGCCCGGTCGCCGACGGTGGCGACCTTGGCCGAGTGGACGCTCGCGCCGGCGACGGAGAATGCGGAGGTGATGGCGTGCAGCAGCCCGGGCCGGTCGGGCGCCTCCACCCGCGCCACCGTGTGCCACGGGGAGGCCTCGGCGTCGAAGTCCACGGTCGCGTCGGTGACGGGCACGGCCGACGGCGGGCGCTTGAGGCGGGCCCGAAGCTCCTCCTCGATGCGCGCCGGATCGGGCGGAGGCGACGCGACGAGGAACGACGCCAGCGCGCAGCGATCGCCCCACGTGGCGATCGTCGCGTCGATGACGTCCGCCTCGGCCTGGGACAGCGCGAACGTCTCGGCGGCCAGCAGCCCGACGCGGTCGCGGGCGACGATGTCGACCCGCCATGTGCCCTCCCGCCGACCCGGCTGCGCGTGCACCCGCACCTCGTCGGGCCCCGGCGGCGGCTCGCACAGGGCGGCGTGGCGCGCGACGTCGTCCGGCGCGGTCCCGAGCATGTAGGCGCGTGGCGCGGCCAGGACGCGTTCCTTGACGGCGCGGTCCGACGCCAGCCGGCTCGCCGCGGCGCGCCGTTGCTCGACGACATTGGTGGCATCGCGGCCGGTGAGCTCGGGATGGGCGAGCGCGTCCTGGATCAGCTCGCGGAGCTGATCGAGGCGGTCGAGCTCGGCGAGCGTGAAGTCCTCCATCGAGAGGGAGAGGAGGGAGAGCCGGCGTGCCTGTTCGGACGATCTGAGGTGGACGGCCAGTTGCAGCACCGCCTCCTCGTCGAGGCCGTCGAGGCGGCGGGCGGCCGCGCTCAGCAGGCGGGCGTCGGCGACCAGGCCCGCCACCGCCTGTTCGGCCGCCGCCCCGAGGTCGAGGCGCTTCACGATCTGGCGCGCGACCGCGACGCCATCATCGTCACCGTCGGTGGCGTCGAGGATGATCGCCCCCAGCAGCAGCCACTCCGGGTGGTCGACATCGTGGAGGTCGCCCAGCTCGCGCAGGCGGGCGAGCGTGGGCCACTGCAAGGTCCCGGTGGGGTCGAGCTCGAAGGCGACGTCGTTGCGCCGGGCCAGGGCGCGGCCCAGCTCGGGCAGCGCGCGGTCGAGGACGCCGGTGAGGGCGAGGAATCGCCACGACCGCGGACCACCTGTGCGCAGCAGTTCGAACAGGCGCTCGCGTGCGGCGCGGTCCCATCGCAGTGGCTGGTCGGGCAGCCGGCCCAGCCAGTCGAGCAGGCGCGGGCCCGGCCGGTCCCGGCCGGCCAGCGAGGCCGCTTCGAGCGCGACGGGCAGCGCCAGTCCCAGTGGTGGTTTGGCGGCCAGTTCGACGGTCGACCCGGCCTTCTCCGGGAGTACCTGCAGCCAGCCGCCCTCGGGCCGCACGGGTGTCGGCGGCGTGGTCGCGGGCGAGGCCCGCACGCGCAGAAGCCGCCACTTGAGCAGGGGGGGCGTGAGTAGGGTCGTCGCCAGCACGACCAGGAGGAGGGCGCCGTACACGTCCTGGCCGAGGATGCCGTTGCGCAGGCCCAGCGTGGCGAAGATCAGGCCCACCTCGCCGCGGGGGATCATGCCGATCCCGACCAGCAACCGGTTGCCGGGCGAGCCGAACATGCCGGCGGCCGAGGCCAGCTTCCCGGCGACGGCTACGGCCAGCAGCGCCGCCGCCATGCCGAGCACGGCCGGCCGGCCGAACTGCGACACGTCCGCCTCGATGCCGATCTGCAGGAAGAACACAGGGATGAAGAGGTGGCCGACGGGGGTGAGCTCGCGGCGGATCCGGTCCGCCACGGGTGTGCGGGCGAGGGCCAGCCCGGCCACGAAGGCCCCGACGATCGGCGCCAGCTTGGCCGCGCTCGCCAGCTCGGCGAAGGCCAGGGTGAACGCCAGCGCGACGGCGACGAGCGTGCCGCTCGAACGGCTGGATTTCGCCACGCGGTCGAAAAGCCCGGGCGCCAGCCGGATGCCGGCGAGGGTGGTGAACACCAGGAACCCGACGGCGACCACGAGGATCGACAGCACCGACAGGGGCGCCACCGAGCCCTCCGACGCCAGGCGCACGACGACGGTGAGGATCACGAGGCCGATCACGTCGTCGGCGATCGCGGCGCCGAGCACTGTGCGCGCCTCGACCATGGTCAGGGCGCGCAGGTCCCCGAAGACCCGGGCGGTGATGCCGACGCTGGTGGCCGTGAGCGCCGCCCCGACGAACATGGCCTCGTTGTTGGTCATGCCCAGCGCGCCCGCCACCGCCCACCCCGCGGCGAACGGCAGGGCCACGCCGACGACCGCCACCGACATCGACGCCCGGCCGACCGCGGCGAGCTCGCGGAGGTCCATCTCGAACCCGACATCGAGCAGCAGCAGGATCACGCCGATCTCGGCGAGGACCGCCAGCACCTCGCTGCCCTCGACCAGCCCGAGCATCGACGGGCCGATAAGGACGCCGGCCACGATCTCACCGACGACGGCCGGCACGTTCAGGCGCTCGGCGACCTCCGCGGCCAGCTTCGCGACCAGCAGCACGACGAGGATGTCGAGCAGGACGTGGGTGACGCTCATCGTGCCTCGCCCGACGCTAGGGATGGCCTGTTTCCGGCCCGTTGTCACTCCATGAACGTCGTGTTACACCCCGGCTGGGAGCGTGACGGCCCGGCGTCGCGCCGTGCATGATCGGCTCCATGACCGCTGCCACGCCCGCTGCCACGCCCGACAGGGATGCCTTCGTTCGCGACTGGAACGCCCTGCCCAGGCAGGACCGGCTCCGGATGCGCCGGATGGTGCGCCTCGGCCGCCCCGTGGCCGACGCCCGTGAGGCCAAGCTCGCCGTCGCCTACGGCACGTTCCAGCGGTCGAGGCCCTGGACCCGGTTCTTCTGGCTCTGGTTCATCCCCGGGGTGATCATCGCCCTGGGCCTGGCGGGTCAGCTCCACCCGCTGTTCGTCGGGGTCGTGATCATGCTCGCGGCGCAGGGCGTCTTCACCTGGTTCAACCTGCGCCGGGTCGAACGGGTGAACGCCGCGCTTCTCTAGCGTTTACTCCGCGGAACAGGGGTCTGAGAGCCCCAATGGCGCGGAGTAAAGCGCTATTTGACGATCAGGTCGGCCAGCTCGCTGACGGCGACCATGGCGGGGGAGGTGGGGTCGGCGTCCATGGGGGCGACGCCGAGCTGGTCGGCGTGCTCCACGGCCGTGTCGTCGGGCACCGAGAAGACCTCCTCGACGCCCAGCGTCTCGGCCACCTTCGTCACGTCCTCTTGCGACCACGACCGGTTGGCCACGCCGATGATGCGTGTGACGCCCAGCTCGCGGGCCACGGTGACGGCGCGGCGGGCGATCTCCACCGACTTCTCGCTGCCCTCACTGACCGCCAGCACCACGTCGTCGGCGCCGGGCTTGGCCCAGATGAGGTCGTTGAGGCCAGCCTCCAGGTCGGCGACCACGACCCGCTCGTCGGCGGCCAGCTCGCCGAAAAACTGGCGGGTGGTGTTGTGCGAGCCGCAGCACAAGCAGGCGTCCGACGGCCGCTCGATCTTGCCCGTCGCCACGAGCCGGATGCCTTCGGGCGCGTCCACGCCGTAGCGGCCGAGCAGGTCCTCGGCCAGAGGGGTGGGGTCGTTGTGGGTGTGGCCCGCGTCGAGGAGGGCGTTGAGGATCGGCTTCATCGTTTCAACGGTCTCGGCCGGTACACCCAGCGAGATGCCGAGGTTGGGGTTGGGGTCGGCGTCGACCGCGATCACCTTGTAGCCGCGGCGGGCGAGGTTGCGGGCGAGGGCGCCGGAGATCGTGCTCTTGCCCGATCCACCCTTGCCGCAGACGGCGATTCTCATGCTGATACCTCCTGAGACGAGACGAACAGCTCCATGACCTGTTCGATGGCGCGGATAGTGGGGGAGTCGGGGCAGGCGTCGAGGGGGGCGAGGCCGTTGCGCTCGGCCTCGGCCACTTGCGGGTCGTAGGGGATCCGGATCCGAGGCGCCAGGCCGGGGTGGTCGGGCTCGTCGCGGAAGCGGTTGGCGAGGATCGTCGTCGACCGGCCCTCGCCCACCATCGGGAGCAGACGCCGGGCCGTCATCGCCGAGCGCCACGCCGGCCCTACGACGACGGCCACGTCGTCGGCGAATGCGTGGTAGCGCTCGAATGGTGTGGTGGGCCCAGCTTCGAGGTCGCCGATCACGTCCCACTCCGGCTCGCCGAATCCCAGCAGCACCTGGATCAGCGCCACGACGGTGCGCTTGGCCGAGACCTTGTCGCTGTCGCCGATCTTGCCCAGCCCGGTCACGACGACGCCGTCGGGGCCGGTGACGCTGTGGTGTGCGATCACGTCCCGGGGCAGCAGGTCCTGGCGCAGCTGCCAGCCGTAGGCGGCGCCGGGGTTCTCCTCGAGGACCTCGACCGGCAGGCTGACGTCGATGCCGCCCAGGCCGATGCTGTAGGCCAGGCCGGGGTTCACATCCATGTCCGCGGCCAGCACGCGGCGGCCCTGGCGCGCCAGCAGGCGGGCGAGGGTGGACGAGATGACGGTCTTGCCGGCGCCGCCTTTGCCGATGATCGCCAACCGGAGCCCCAGCCCGGCTTCGGCTGCCCGCCGCTCGCCGGAGTCGACGCCGGCCAGGTGGGCGTCGGCCTGGCGTACCCAGTCGGCCAGGCGGGCCTCGTGGGCGTCAAGCAGCTGGTCGATGCCGCTGAACCCCTTGCTGCGCTGCCAGGTGGCCAGGTGCCTCAGGTAGGAATTGGCCTGGCGCCGCACGGCCAGCCATCCCAGGGCGCGGTCGCCGGCTCGACCGCCCAAATCGTCGATGACCCTGGCCTGCCGGGCCAGGTTGTCCGCCGCCCATGCCTCTCGCCTCTTTCGCCGCGCCTCACGCTCGGCGTCGTCCATGGGCCCACCTCCGTCAAGCGAGTGTAAAGGGTCAGGTGATGTCCCGCCGGACGACGAACCGGGCGCCGAGGGCGGCGAGTCCGATGCCGTAGGCGGCGAGCAGGAGGCCGCCTGCCCACGGTGGCAGCAGGTCACCGCCGGTGCTCGAACCGCCCGCGAGCGCGGTGGCCGCCCCGCCGGGGACCCACCGGCCGACCTCGGGGAGGAACCCGACCAGGATGCCCTCGACGACGAACGTCCAGACCACGGCGACGGTGATGGCCGCCGCCTGGTTCCGGATGAGGGCGCCCACGCCGACGCCGAGCACGCCGTACAGGGCGGTGGCGAGCAACGACCCGGCGAACACCGCGAGCACGTCGGAGCCCAGGGAGTAGCTCACGTCTTTGGCCGCCAGCCAGGGGACGGCGATGAGCAGCGTGACGACGATGCCGACGGTGCCGAAGGCGAGGCCGGTCGCGAAGTAGGCGACGAGCTTGGCCGTGACCACCCGGTGGCGTCGGGGCGTCACGAGGAACACCGGCGTGATGGTGCCGTGGCGGAACTCACTCCCGATGCCGAGGATGCCCAGCACGAGCACAAGCACCGCTCCCGAAAATCCGGCGCCGAACACGTTCCGCACCCCCTCGGTCGTGTCGAGGGAGAACGTGCCTTCCTCGCTGCCGGCGGTCGCGATCGTCCCTACGACGGAAAGGCCGACCAGGGCTACGAGGGCTCCGAGCAGGACGATCGCGACCCGAATCGTCCGCAGCTTGCGGATCTCGGCCTGCACGAGCGCCGTCATGACGGCGGGGGCGCCTCGGCCGTGATGTCCAAGAAGACGTCCTCGAGGTTGGACGGCGCGGGCGTCAGCTCGTACAGGACGATCCCGTCGTCGGCCGCCGCCTGGCCGACGATGTCCGAGGTCGTGCCCCGGGCGATGAGGACATCCGGCCCGCCCGCCTCCCAGCGGATGCCCATGGCGCCGAGCAGCTCCTCGAGCTGGTCGCGCTGCGGGCTACGCACCCGCACCCGGCCGGCGCGCAACCCGTCGGTGAGGCTCGCGAGCGGGCCCTGAGCGACAAGGCGGCCACGTGCCAGGATCACGACGTCGTCGGCCAGCTGCGCGACCTCGCTCAGCAGGTGGCTCGAGACCAGCACGGTGCCGCCGGCGTCGGCGAAGCGGCGCAGGTAGCTCCGCAGCCAGTGCACCCCCTCGGGATCGAGGCCGTTGGCGGGCTCGTCGAGGATCAGCACCCCGGGGTTCCCGATCAGCGCGGCGGCGAGTCCCAGCCGCTGGCGCATGCCCAGCGAGAAGCCTCCGACGCGGCGATCGGCCACCCCGGCCAGCCCGACCAGGGTGAGCACCTCGCCGGCCCGCTCGCGCGGGAGGCGGCCCGCGGTGGCCAGGACCCGTAGGTGCTCGATGGCCGAGCGCCCGGGATGGAACCCCGACGACTCCAGGACCGCGCCGACCGTGCGCGCCGGGTCGGCGAGCCGGGGGTAGGGCTGTCCGGCGATCGTCGCCGTGCCCCCGGAGGGCGAGACGAGGCCCAGCAGCGTGCGCAGCGTGGTCGTCTTCCCGGCGCCGTTGGGACCGAGGAACGCCGTCACCCGCCCCCGGTGGACCTCGAAGCTGAGGTTGTCGACCGCGAGCACCGGCCCGAACCGCTTGGTCAGGCCCCGGACTTCGATGATCGGTGAGGTGAGATCGGTAGCTGTCATGAGGTGCGGTGACCGCCGGAGCCCGCGCCGCGCTTGGTCCGCCCGGTGCGAAATCTACCCGCGGAGGGTGGATGCACCGCGCCTTGGGCGGCGCGCCGGCCGGCGTGGCCCGAACGGCGAGACCGGTCCTGGGGCCGCGGTGGCCGGCGGCGGCCCGAGCCCGGCCGCACGATGAGCAGGGCGACCCACATGGCGACGCCGAGGCCGAGCATCGTCCCCGCCAGCGCGGCCTGGATGCCGGTGATGCGCACCGCCTTGGCCGTCCCGTAGGTGACGGTGGCGACGGCGATGTCCTGGCTCTGGTCGATGTAGGTGGCGTTGCGGGTGTCCGACCAGGCGACGAGCGCCCCGTTGCCGAGGGAGGCGATGGCCGGTGGCACCACCACGTCGTAGTTGTTGGCCCACGTGCCGACCGTGCGGTCGATGAGCTGGTCGTTGACCCGCACGTTCCGGGCCCAGGTGCGCCCGCCGTCGCGGGAGGTCGTGAGGTACACGCTCGCCACCTTGCCGCGGTTGCCGAACGCGCTGAGTACGTTGCCGCCACCGACGGTGGGGGCCGGAAACGGGTCGTCCCGCCAGTCGTACCAGGCGACATCGATGCGGCCGTTGGGGCTCAGCGACAGCTGCGGGAAGTGCTGGCCGACCCGCGTGCCTCGAGGATCGTCGTTGAGCAGCGTCGGCGGGCTCCACGTGACGGCGTCGGGCGAGCTGGAGAACCAGATGTCCAGTTCCTCCTGGCGGTTGTCGTGCCACACGGCATAGAAGAGCTTGCGATCGGGGTCGTAGGCCGGGACGGGCTCGCCGGCGTCGCGGGCGGCGGCGATCTCGGCCCGGGCCCACGTGCGGCCCTGGTCGCGGGAGGCGGCGACGAAGAGCCGCGTCAGCGGCGGGGTGGGGGCGGGCCCGGCGTCGCCCACCGGGAGGGGCGGCTGCACCTGCCGGTAGAAGGCGTAGACGGTCCCCCCGACGATCAGGGGGCGGGGACCGTCGCCGCCGGGCTCGATGTCGGGCAACTGGGCCGGCGGGCTGAAGGTGGCGCCGCCGTCCCGGGAGGTGGCGAAGAAGGCCTGGCTGGGCCGGGCCCGGACGGCCGGGTCGACCTGGGGGAAGGCCCGCCGCCACATCACGTAGACGACCGACGGCTGCTTGGGGTCGACGGCGAGGTGGCCCTGGAAGTTGACCTCGACCTCCTCGGGCGTCGCCGCGACCGGGCCGGCGTCCACGAGGATGGTGCTCCACGACCGGCCGCCGTCCCGTGACCGGGCGAGGAGGACGGCCCGGCTGCCCCCGGCGTCGGGGTCGTTGCCCTGGAAGACATACGACAGGGTGTCGTCGGGGCCCTCGTGCAGCTCGGTCCGGACGTTCTGCGGCCGGCCGCTCCCCATGGCGCAGTTGCGGGTCCACGGGTCGAGCTCGGGCGCCACCTCCGAACGCCACGTGACGCCACCGTCGATGGAGACGGAGAAGTGGCAGGCGCCGGTGGTGAGGTCAACATCGGAGAGGTATACGACCATCGGGTTGTCCCGATCGACGGCCAGGCTCGGGGCCTCGTGGGTGCGCACGATCGGCCGGTGGGCGTCGGCCGACCCGGCGATCGCCGCCCGGCCCACCGTCGTCGGGCCGTCCGTGCGCGATGGCAGCCCCAGCGCGACGAGCAGCAGGACGAGGGCGGTGCCGGCGAGCCCGAGACGGAACCAGCGCCACATGTCAGCTCGAGCCTACGCGAATGTCCTGGTCACAGGGGGTGCACCTATTCCCGTTCGTCCTATACGCAAAGTGCATCTACTGACAAACTAGCTCTAGCTAACAAGCGTCTATTGCGCCCGTGCACCCCGAAATGCGACAATCAATGGTGCGTGGGAGAAGTTCGAAGCCCCGCGCTACGCACTGACAACAAGCAAAGAGGTGGGTATGAACTTGAGGAAGAAGGTAGCGGTCGTCTTTGGCGCTGCTGCCACCGCGACGGTGATCGCCGGCGCTGCGGCATTCGCATGCACCAACCTGGCGACCCTGAACCTGTCCAGCTCGGCTGGCAAGGCGGGCGACACGGTCACGGTGACCGGTTCGTCCTTCAACGTCAACGCCAAGGACGTCGCCGCTTCGTTCCCGGTGGTCCTCCACTGGAACGGCGTCGACGGCGCCACCCTGGCCCAGGTCCAGCCTGACAAGGCCGGCAACATCTCGGCGACCTTCACGGTTCCCGACGGCCAGCCCGGCTACTACGTGATCGTGGCCACCCAGCGCAACGCGCAGAACGTGGATGTCTACGGCACACCCGCACGGGCCAGCTACCAGATCCTCGGTCCGAACGGCCAGTCGGTCGTGACGCCGGTGGGTTCGAGCGCTGGTGCGGTTACCACTGAGTCCTCCTCGTCCGGGATCATCGCCCTGACGGTCGGCCTCGGCGTTCTCGGTCTTGCCCTGTTCGGCGCCGGCTTCGCCGCCTTCGTCCGCCAGGCCCG